>NZ_FYAV01000080.1:0-36906 GCF_900185745.1 Stappia sp. TSB10GB4
CCACGCCGGCCGGGCTTGAGGGAGCGGCAAGCCGAGAGGGAGATGGAGCGTTCGATCGATCACGTGAGGCGGACACGCCGTGCGACCCGACCGGCCGTCGAGGCCGTGGTTCCGTTAGGCGCCGCCCCACGCGCAACCCATCTTGGGCCATGGCGGTTCACCATGCCGCCGAAACAGGCCGGACATACGAACCGCTGTCGATCCGAGCGAGCCTCAACTAATCGCTTGCCCTCAGGGGGCCGTCCACATACGCCGCCGCCACCACAGCCACAGCACCGGCGTGACCGAAACCGCCGCACCGGAATGACAAACACGCCCGGCCACGCCGGCCGGGCTTGAGGGAGCGGCAAGCCGAGAGGGAGATGGAGCGTTCGATCGATCACGTGAGGCGGACACGCCGTGCGACCCGACCGGCCGTCGAGGCCGTGGTTCCGTTAGGCGCCGCCCCACGCGCAACCCATCTTGGGCCATGGCGGTTCACCATGCCGCCGAAACAGGCCGGACATACGAACCGCTGTCGATCCGAGCGAGCCTCAACTAATCGCTTGCCCTCAGGGGGCCGTCCACATACGGGTCGCCGCCCGCTCGTAGCCGGCCATCGACCGGTCGAAGCGTTCCGCCTCCATCTGCTCGTTGCCGAAATACTTCACCGTCTCGAAATTCAGCAGGCTGTCGATCGCCTTGGAATTCGCCTCGGTGTCGTTGTCGTTCATCTCCCGGCGGATGGCGATGCGCCAGTTCGAGGTATGCACCGTGAACCAGGTGTAGGCGACGATCATCACCGCGACGACGGCGACATAGATCCAGCCGAACTGGTACCAGATCACCGCCGCCATCACGCCGAATTCCATCACGGTGGGGATGCCGTTGAGGATGGTGAAGCGAACGATGTTCTCGATGCCCTTGACGCCGCGCTCGATCACCCGCGACAGGCCGCCGGTGCGCCGGGCGAGATGAAAGCGCAGCGACAGCGCATGCAGGTGGCGGAAGGTCAGGAACGCGAGTTGCCGCACCGCGTGCTGGCCGACACGGGCGAACAGCGCATCGCGCAACTGGTTGAAGCCGACGAACAGCACCCGCGCGACATTGTAGGCGATCACCAGCATCACCGGCGCCACCAGCCAGGCCGGTAGCACATCGAGGCCGAGCGTGCCCCCGGCTGCCGACGTATCGCCCTGCTGCAGGGTCAGCGCATCGGTCGCCCATTTGAAGAAATAGGGCGAGAGCACCGTGACGATCTTCGCCACCACCAGCGCCAGCACGGCCAGGGCGACCCGCGCCTTCAGGTCGGGACGGTCGGAGGGCCAGATATAGGGCCAGAGCTGGCCGAGGGTGCGGAAGGTGGAGACCTCGTCCGCCGATATGCGCGGGGCGGGGCCGGAAACGCCGGAGCGGCGGCTGGTCATTCCGTGTCCTTTCGACAGGCTCCCATGCGTGCGGCGCGGCCGCCCGCCTCTTCCGGCTCGCCGCAGCAGGCGGCGGCGAAGAGCCCGGCCACCGCCCCCTCCACCAGCGCACGGGCGCCGGTGGTCAGACGGTAGTGACAGCAGCGGCCGTTTTCTTCCGCCTCGATCAGCTCCGCCTCGCGCAGGATGGCGAGATGCTGCGAGACGGTCGACTGTGCCAGCGGCAGGCCGCGCACGATGTCGCCGCAAAAGGCGCCGGAGCAGGCGGCGAGCGAGGAGACGATCTCCACCCGCACCGGATGCGCCAGGGCCTTGAAGATGCGGGCGAGACGCTCGCCATCGACGGCGGCGGCGGGATAGCGTGCCGGCCCGTTGCGGAGCTTGGCGGCGGTACGGCTTTGCATGGGAAGCCCATTCATCGTTATTTACCGATGAATGGGTTCTAGCTCTCCCCACCGCTTCCGGCAAGCGGCATCGGGGTTTTTCTCGATCCGCGGCAGGCCAAGAAGAACCTGTCAGCCGCGCGAGCGCTCGTGCCGCAGGATGGTGTCGGTGGTGAAGATCGCCAGCGACACCCAGATCAGGGCGAAGGTCGCAAGCCTGACCGGCTCGACCTCCTCGCCATACACATAGATCGCCAGCACGAACTGGATGCTGGGGGCGATGTACTGCATAAGCCCGACGGCCGTCAGGGACAGCCGCCTTGCGCCGGCGGCAAACAGCGCCAGCGGCACCGCCGTCACCACGCCCGTGCCGATCAGCAGCAGGAACAGGCCCGGCCGCTCCACCGGCAGCACGTCGGCCATCGCCGCCCCGCCCCCGGCAATGCCCGCATAGACCAGATAGGCGAAGGCCAGCGGCGCCAGCACGATCGCCTCGACCATCAGCCCCGGCGAGGCGCCGACCGCCACCGTCTTGCGCAGGTAGCCATAGGCGCCGAAGGAAAAGGCCAGCGCCATCGACACCCAGGGAAACCCGCCCAGCGCCACCGCCTGCACCGCCACCGCGACGACGGCAAGCGCGATGGCGATCGACTGCCAGCGGCTCAGCGTCTCCTTCAGCACGATCAGGCCGAGAGCGACCGAGACCAGCGGATTGGCGAAATAGCCGAAGCTCACTTCCAGGATGCGGCCACGCTCCACCGCCCAGATGAACACCAGCCAGTTGATCGAGATCACCGAGGCGGACAAGGCCAGCTTCGACAGGGTCGCCGGGTCGCGCAGGATCGCCCCGACCTCGCCGAGCCGCCTGCGCAGCCCCAAGAAGATCGCCAGGAACAGCACCGACCACAGGATCCGGTGGGCGACCACCAGATCCGCCGGGATCGCCGCCGTCCACTTGTAATAGGCCGGCAGGAAGCCCCACAGCAGGAACGCAGAGAGGGCGAAGGCAAGCCCGAGGCGCCGCTCGGCATCGGCCGCCGCGGCTGTCGGTTGGGAGGTCATGATCGCGTGGTCCGCTGGGCTGCGAGGCTGCCCGTCAGAGCCCGGCCTTCAGCAGCGTGTAGGTGTGGGAATCGATAAGCGCCTGGAACGACGCATCGACGATATTGCCCGAAACGCCGATCGTGAACCAGCGTTTGTGCGTCTTCCTGTTGTGGCTCTCGATCAGCACGCGTGTCACCGCATCCGTGCCGCCATTGAGGATACGCACCTTGAAGTCGGTCAGTTCCATCTCATCGACGACCGACTGGTAGCGGCCGAGATCCTTGCGCAGGGCCGTGTCGAGCGCGTTGACCGGGCCGTTGCCCTCGCCCACCGACATGTGCACCTCGCCGTCGATGTCGATCTTCACCACCGCCTCGGAAACGGTGACGAGTTCGCCGATGGCATTGAAGCGCCGCTCCACCATCACCCGGAACGACAGCACGTCGAAATAGCGCGGCACCTCGCCGAGCCGCCGGCGCGCCAGCAGCTCGAACGAGGCATCCGCCGCTTCATAGGCATAGCCCTGCGCCTCGCGCTCCTTGACGTCGGCCAGCAGCGCATCGAGCCGCGGGTCGGCCTTGTCGACGGCGATGCCGAGCCGCGCGAGTTCGCCGATCAGGTTCGACTTGCCGGCCTGGTCGGAGACCAGCACCCGGCGCCGGTTGCCGACGCTTTCCGGCGGCACATGCTCATAGGTCTCCGGCTCCTTCAGGATCGCCGAGGCATGAATGCCGGCCTTGGTGGCAAAGGCACTCTCGCCGACATAAGGGGCGTGCCGGTCGGGGGAGCGGTTGATGATCTCGTCGAAGGCGCGCGAGATCGCCGTGATCTCGGCCAGCGCCCCCTGGCTGACCCCGAGCTCGAACGTCTCCCGATAGGGCGCCTTCAGCATCAGGGTCGGCACCAGGGTGATCAGGTTGGCATTGCCGCAGCGCTCGCCGATGCCGTTGAGCGTTCCCTGGATCTGGCGTACGCCGGCCGCGACAGCCGCCAGCGAATTGGCGACCGCATGCCCCGTGTCGTCATGGGCGTGGATGCCCAGATGCGCGCCCGGGACATGCTTGGCAACCGCCGCGACGATCTCCATGACTTCCTGCGGCAGCGTTCCGCCATTGGTGTCGCACAGCACCACCCAGCGCGCGCCGGCCTCATAGGCGGTCTTCGCACAGGCCAGCGCATAGTCGGGATTGGCCTTGTAGCCGTCGAAGAAATGCTCGCAGTCGATCATCGCCTCGCGGCCGCTCGCGGCCACCGCCTGCACGCTCTCGCGGATCGAGGCGAGGTTTTCCTCGTTGCTGCAGCCCAGCGCCACGCGCACATGATAGTCCCAGCTCTTGGCGACGAGGCACACCGCCTCCGCCGCCGAGCCGAGCAGCATCTGCAGTCCCGGATCGTTGGCGGCCGAGCGCCCTGCCCGCTTGGTCATGCCGAAGGCGGTGAAGGTCGCACCCGCGGTGCGCTTGACCTCGAAGAAGGCCGTGTCGGTCGGATTGGCGCCCGGATAGCCGCCTTCCACATAGTCGACGCCCAGCCGGTCCAGCAGTTCGGCAATCACGATCTTCTCCTCCACCGAGAAGTCGATGCCGGCCGTCTGCGCTCCATCGCGCAGCGTCGTGTCGAACAGGTAGAGGCGTTCGCGGGTCATGGTCTGGTCCTTGGGGTCGCCGGCCTTTGCGGCCGGTCGTTCGTGGATGGGGCCGGCATCAGGCCGGTCAGGCTTTCCCGGGGTTGCGTGGCAGGTGAGAGGGAGCGTTCGACCAGGCGTCCTGCGGCCACTCGGCGGGCGGCCAGCTTTCGGTCTCATGGTCGGGATGCTGGTTGGAGCGGATCGAGGCGAGGAAGGAGGCCGCCTCCAGGTCGTCGAGCGTATCGCGCCGCGGCAGCGCCGAAACCGTATCGACGTGAGGCAGCTTCGCCTCGACGCCGAACTGGATCGTCGGGACGATCTCCTCCGGATGATCGAAGGCGCCGATGGCCAGCGCCAGCTTGTCGTCCGGCTCCTCATAGGTGAGCGGCGTCCCGCAGGACGGGCAGAAGCCGCGTGTCACATGGTTGGAGGAGCGGAAATGCGCCGGCTCCCCCCGCGTCCATGTTAGTTGCGGCCGCTCGATCGCGACCAGGGGCGCGTAGAAGCCGCCAAACGCCTTCTGGCACATCCGGCAATGGCAGATGGAGGCCGTGCCCAGCGCGCCCTCGACCCGAAAGCGGATCGCCCCGCACTGGCATCCGCCGGTATGAACCACAGCGTCATTCATCTGCTGTCTCCTCTTCGGTTCCGCCGGCATCTCCCCCTCAAGGGGGAAGACTGGCGCGTGGGTCCAGCATGAGACTTTTCAACGAGTCTTGAGCGAGATGCCACGATCATTGCGCCAGTTCCCAGGTCGTCACGCGCTTGCCGGTCACCGGGTCCTTGCCGTCCTTCAGCACGACGCCGGCATCGGCCAGCTCCGCACGGATGCGGTCGGCCTCACCCCAGTCCTTCGCCTCGATGAAGGCGAGCCGCTCGGCGATGCGGGCGTCCACCTTCGCCACCAGGTCCGGGTCTGCCGCCGCTTCCTGCGCCGCTTCCACCGCCGCACGGATCTCGGCCAGGTCGAAGCCGAGAAAGCCGAGCGCATCGGCAAGCGCCTGAGCGGCGGCCGCATCGCCGCCGCGTGCCTCACGGGCAAGCCCATGCAGGGCGGCGATCGCGCGCGGCGTGTTGAGATCGTCGCACAGCGCCTCGATCAGCGCCTCCGGCGGCCGCGCCTCCGCCGCCGGCTGCACGCCGGCACGGGTGATCAGCTCGTCCCAGCGCTGCAGCAGCCCTTCCGCCTCCTCCAGCGCTTTCTCGGTGAAGTCGAGTGGCTGGCGGTACTGGGTCATCAACAGCACCAGGCGGATCGCCATGCCCGGCCAGGTGCGCCCGCCCACCTTCTCCGTCTGCAGCAGGTCGTGCAGGGTGATGAAGTTGCCGAGCGATTTCGACATCTTCTCGCCTTCCACCTGCAGGAAGCCGTTATGCAGCCAGTAGCGCGCCATCAGCTTGGTGCCATGGGCGCAGCAGGACTGGGCGATCTCGTTCTCGTGATGCGGGAAGATCAGATCGAGCCCGCCGCCATGGATGTCGAAGACGGGGCCCAGGTGATGGGCGCTCATCACCGAGCATTCGATATGCCATCCGGGGCGCCCGCGCCCCCACGGGCTTTCCCAGCCCGGCTCCTCGTCGGACGAGAGCTTCCACAACACGAAGTCGCCGGGGTTCTTCTTGTGGGCATCGACGGCGATCCGCGCGCCCGCCTTCTGGTCCTCGAGATTGCGCTTGGAGAGTTCGCCATAGGCCGGCATCGAGCCGGTATCGAACAGCACCTCGCCTTCCGCCTCGTAGGCATGGCCCTTGGCGATCAGTGTGCCGATCATCTCGATCATCCCGCCGATATGGGCGGTGGCGCGCGGCTCGTGGCTGGGCGGGAGGCAGCCTAGCGCCTTCACGTCCGCATGAAACTGGTCGGCGGTCTTTTGCGTCACCCGCGCGATGGCCTCGTTCAGCGGCAGCTCGGGATAGTCGCGCAGCGCCCGCGCGTTGATCTTGTCGTCCACGTCGGTGATGTTGCGCACATAGGTGACATGGGCGTCCCCATAGAGATACCGCAGCAGGCGGAACAGCACGTCGAACACCACGACGGGCCTGGCGTTGCCGATATGGGCGTAGTCGTAGACCGTCGGCCCGCACACATACATGCGCACGTTCCCGGCGTCCTCCGGCTCGAAGTCCTCCTTCGCCCGGGTCAGCGTGTTGGTCAGTTTCAATCGATGAGCGGACAGCATGATCGGTCGTCTCCTGGCCGGCTGGCCGGGGCGTCCGTCTCATCTCCCTTGTCGGAGAGCTTCGCGCATGAGGGGAACGGCCACAGCCAGCTTTGTCGCTAGCTGCAAATAATGAGAATCGAAATGATCTTCCGATGGGCCGTGTGCATGGCAAGTGTTCTGACCGGTTTGCCCTGCCCGGTCAAGCGGCAATAGGCGTCTTCGAGCGCTCCGGCGGGGCTTTTTACTGGCGTTCGCCGCGTGTCCTGCATCACACTGGCGTTGAGGAGGCTGCGTCATATTAGGGCTGCGGCTCCGCCGTATGACGGGGGCCATATGTGGGAGAATGTGATGAGCCCGATCGCCAGTGAAACCCGGTTCCGGCCGGGTGTTTTCGCGCGCCTTGCCCGTGCCGGCACCGCGCTTGCCATGACCGCCCTGCTGACGAGTGCCGCGACCCCGGCGCGTACCCAGTCGACACTGCCGGTGGAAAGCACCTCGATCGTCGTTGGCGAGGCGCATTTGCCGACCGACCCGCTCGCCATGGCGATCGCCCGTGAGCTTTCGGTCAACACCACCGTGATGCTCGACGCGGCGATCAATGCCGGCAGCGAGGACGAGTTGGAACTCGGCATCCAGGGCTTTTACCAGGGCCGGGTGTTCCAGCCGCTCTGGGTCAGCGAGCAGGGGCTCAACCCGCATGGCGAGATGCTGCTCGCGGCCTTCGAGCGGGCGGGCGAGCATGCCCTCGATCCGCAGGACTACGCGCCCGACCGGCTGCGCGACCTCGCCGGTGCGGCGCGAGACACCGCCGCCCTCGCCGAACTGGAAGTGGCGATCTCCAACACCTTCGTGATCTATGCCAATCACCTGACCGCCGGCCGGGTCAAGCCCAACGAGGTCAACCGCTCGCTCAACCTCTTCCCCAAGGCCCCCGATCCGTCCGTCGTGCTGGAATATGTCGAAAGCTCCGAGGACTTCGCCACGGCGATCGACGGCCTCTCTCCCAATACGCCCAATTATGCCCGACTGAAGACCGCGCTCGCCGACTATCGGGCAAAGGAAGCCGCCGGCGGCTTCACCCCGGTCCCCGAGGGCGAGACCCTCAAGCCCGGCATGACCGACGCGCGACTCGACACTCTGCGCCAGCGCCTCGCGGAGCAGGACCTGTTTTCGCCCGGCAGCCATTCCGGCGCCGTCTATGACGGGGCGCTGGTCGAGGCGGTGAAACTGTTCCAGGAGCGCCACGGGCTGGAGGTCGACGGCATCATCGGCAAGGCGACGCTCGCCGAGATCAACGTGCCGATCTCGACGCGCATCGGGCAGATGGAGCTCAACATGGAGCGCCGGCGCTGGATGCCGGACGATCTCGGGGCCCGCTATGTCTTCGTCAACCTCGCCGACCAGAACCTCAAGGTGGTGGAGGACGACAAGACCGTCCACACCACCCGCGTGGTCGTCGGCAAGCCCTTTCATGCCACGCCGGTCTTCTCCGACGAGATGACCTATGCGGAGGTGAACCCCTACTGGACGGTGCCCTATTCCATCGCCACGACGGAATACCTGCCGATGCTGCAGCGCGACCCCGGTGCCTTGCAGGGCAAAAACATCCGCGTCTTCTCCGGCAACCGCGAGATCGATCCCTGGTCGGTCGCCTGGAGTTCCTACAGCCGCGCCAGCTTCCCCTTCACCCTGCGCCAGGATCCAGGCGAGGGAAACGCGCTCGGGCGCATCAAGTTCATGTTCCCGAACAAGTTCAACATCTACATCCACGACACGCCGTCGAAGTCGCTGTTCTCCCGCGCCCAGCGCTCGTTCAGCCATGGCTGCATCCGCGCCGAGGCCCCGTTTGACCTCGGCGAGGCGCTGCTTGGCCCCGACGGCTGGACCAAGGCCAAGCTGGAGACAGTGCGCGACAGCGGCGAACGGCGGGTGATCAAGCTGTCGAAGCCGCTGCCCGTCCACCTCACCTATCTGACCGCCTGGGTAAACAAGGACGGCTCGGTGCATTTTCGCGCCGATATCTATGAGCGCGACAAGGTGCTGGCCAAGGCGATTGCCCAGCTCCGTCCGGCCAATCTGTAGCGGCGGCGTTCGCCCGCCACTCGCAGGACCGACCAAGGCAAACTCAACGGCGTCGCCCACCGGGCGGCGCCTTTACCAATCTGAACGGCGCATAAAGGCGCGCCTCAGCACGGGTTCACTCGCCCCGCTGCATGATCGGCACAGTTCAAGGCCAGAGTATTCAAGGCCCAGCGTATCGGAGCCAGTGCCATGCAGACGACCCTTGCCCCTCTCGCCGCCCGCCGCGGTCATCTCATCCGCCAGATCGTCGCCGCCTCGCTGTTCGGCGCGCTGATGCTGGCGCCTGTCGCGGGCTTCGTTCTCGCCACCGACTTCACCGCGCGCGGCAACGACCGGATCGCCCTCAGCACCCAGGGCGCGAACACCTATCCCCTGTGCCGCGCTGGAGAAATCGGCTGCGTCACACATCAGTCGGGTCGAAGCCTGACTTTTAGCAATCGCTGATATCTTGCACTGAAGGAATTGTTCCCGTCTAATGTCGCGACTTCGAATTGCAGACGATAGGGATTCCCCTTAAGGGAATTCCAGTATCGTTGCGGCTCGAAGCCGGTGTGTCGCGCAGGTGCGGTATCGGGACCGCCCCTTGCCCCCATCGGCATTCGGGAAGGAAAGACATGATCGACGCGCTTCAGGAACGGGCTGAGGACGCGGCGAGTTTTCTCAAGATGCTCGCCTCCGCTCCCCGCCTCATGCTGTTGTGCCACATGGCCAATGGCGAAACCAATGTCGGCCAGCTTGCCGAACTTACCGGCATGCGCATGCCGACCGTCTCCCAGCAGCTAGCGCTGCTGCGGGCCCAGGGACTGGTGCGCACGCGCCGCGAGGGCACCACGATCTACTACACGCTGGACAGCGAGATTGCGCAGGACGTGCTGTCGCTGCTGGAGAAGCATTTCTGCCCGCCGGAGACGACCGCGCGGGCACGCAGGCGACTGGAGACTGCGGGCGCCGGCTGACCGGCGCCGCAGACGTCTTCCCGCCGGGCCCGCCCTTTCCCCCTACCTCGACAGCCAGTCGGCGCAGCGCGGCGCCTCCGCCTCGCCCCAGGGCATGATCGGCACGGTCGAGGTCGAGTTCTTCGGGCTGCCCTCGATGATCTTGTCGGAATAGACGAGATAGACCAACACGTTGCGCTTGGTGTCGCAGCCCCGCACGATCCGCATCTTCTTGAACAGGAACGAGCGGCGCTGGCGGAACATCTCCTCGCCCTGCTCGAATTTGGCCTTGAAGGTCACCGGCCCGACCTGGCGACAGGCCAGCGAGATATCGGAGACTTCCTCCGCGACCCCGAGCCAGCCCGAGACGCCGCCCTTTTCCGGCACGGTGAAATGGCAGGCGACGCCGTCGACCAGCGGATCGTCCACCGCATAGGTCGCCAGCTTGTGGTCGGGCGTCAGGAACTTCCACACCGTCGACTTCTTGAAGATCAGGTCCGGCTCGTCGGCGGAAACAGCCGGCTGCGCCAGCGCCGCCAGCGCGGTCACGGCAAGAACGGCGGCACGCAGGAAGGATTGCATCGTCTCGATCTCCAGATCTGTCCGACCGGCATATGGGAGCCGCCGCTCCCGGCCGCAAGCTCGCTCACCTCAGATCAGGAGCTTGCCCACGCGCACGACCGCCACCAGCGGCGACGGCGTCGAGAACAGCAGCAGGGCGGCAAGGCTGAGCAGGCCCAGCCCCAGAGAGGCCGCGGCCAGCCGCCTCTCCCCGGCGCGCGCCGCAAGACGCCAGCACGCGCCGTGGGTCAGCACGACAAGCAGCCCCAGCAGCGCTGTGATCAGCAGGCCGTCGCCATGCAGAAGGCCGGCGCGAAACGCCAGCATCGGCGCGAATGCTCCGGCCAGCGGCAACAGCAGCACATGATTGAGGACAAGCCAGACCAGCGCCGGGCTCTGCGGTTTGGGTGCCGCCGGCGCGCTGTCCGTCTGCCGTGCCGCCCTGCCCTTCCGTCCTGCCGCCTTCGCCATCCTGCCTGCCATCCTTTCGCGATTTCCTGCCGGGTCATCTGCCCGCGCATGCGTCTGACTGCCACGCCGCGTCGCCGGCCGCAAGCAGGACCGGCGCAACCCTGTGTCGCACCTTGCCGGCCCTTTCCCGATCGTTACAATCGCAATCACCTCCGCGGGGCGCATCGCAGCGGCCCGTCGCGCCTCCCCTGCAACCGCTGAAAGCGAGCCCTCGATGCGCAACGACGACAGGCCTCTCGAGCTGGAGGGCTTTCTGCCCTATCGGCTCAATGTGCTGGCCGAGACGGTCAGCCAGTCGCTTGCCGGCATCTATCGCCGGCGCTATGCGATCAGCGTCCCGGAATGGCGCGTCATGGCGACCCTCGGCCAGTTCGGCACGATGACGGCCAAGGAGATCGGCGAACACAGCCGCATGCACAAGACCAAGGTGTCGCGCGCGGTCGCCAGCCTCGAGCAGCGCCGCCTGATCCTGCGCACCCCCAACACCCGCGACATGCGCGAGAGCATCCTGCAGCTTACCGACGCCGGCACCGATGCCTATCGCAAGCTGGTGCCGGAGGCGCGCCGTTTCTCCGACGCCTTGCTCGCGCCCCTCGATCCGTCCGACAGGGAGGTGTTCGACAAGGTGCTGGACCAGCTCGCCAGGCGCGCGCAGGACCTGAGCCTTCACCTGCAGCGCGACGACCCGCCCGCCGCCGGTTAGGCGTGAGTTTACTAAAAGTCGAGCATTTCCTTGTGCCGGGGCGGAGCCTGGCGCCATAGTCGGCACAGGAGACCCGGCCACGGCCGGGCCAGTGTGTTTGCGTGGACGGACCCGGCCGATGGCTCTTGGACAAGGCAGAGGACAGACGCTGCTGCGCGGCCTTGCGGTCGCCGGCGCCGTCCTTGCCGCGCCCGGCCCGGCGCTGGCGACAACCTGCGCGGATCTTGGCGCCGAGTTGCGGCAGATCACGGCCAGCGCGTCCCGCTCACCCGAATATGCCAGATGGGACGAGGCCCATCGCGCCCAGTCGCAGGCCCTGTCGCTGGCCGAGCGCGATTTCCGCCACCTCGGGTGCTCGGGCGCGGCGGCGGCTCCCCCCTGCCAGGGGCTCGGCCCCAAGATCGAGAGCATGCGCGCCAATCTCGCCAAGATCGAGCGACAGCGCGCGCGCCATGCCGGCGCGCGGACCAACGCCCGCGAGGCCGAGTTGCGCCGTGCCATGGCGCGGCAGAACTGCGATGCCCCGCGCACGGCACAGGCCCCCGCCCCAACCGGCATCCGGGCGGCTCCGCCGTCCGGCGGCGGCTTCCTGTCGCTGTTCGGCATCGGTCGCGGCAATGAGGCCATCCCCCAGCAGGTGAGCGTGGACGCGGCCCGCAACGAGCCTCGCATGCGCTCCACCGTGCGCGTCGGCTCCAGCGACAGCAGCGCCACCATCGCTCGCCGGCCCTCCGGCCCGACCTATCGGACCATGTGCGTGCGCATGTGCGACGGCTTCTTCTTCCCCGTCAGCTTCGCGACCGGCGAGGAAGGGTTCGGCCGCGACGCCGCCGTGTGCCGCTCCATGTGTCCGGGCGCCGAGGCAGAGCTGTTCGTTCACCGCAATCCGGGCGAGAGCGTCGAGAACCTCGTCTCGGTCACCGGCATGCCCTATGGCGATCTGGAGAATGCCAACCGCTTCCGCACCGCCTATGTGGAAGGCTGCGGCTGCCAGCCGAGCGCCGACCGCCAGACCATGGCGAGCCTGATCCGCAGCGGCGACGACGAGGCCGCGTCCTACCTGCGCGACGTCACCGCCGGTGCGTCCCGCGACTTGCGCAGCGGCCTTGCTCCCGACGGCCTTGGCGGGGACGCACAGGACGCCATCGAGGCCCTGCAGCTCCAGGACCCGGACACCCGCCTCAACATGGAACTTGGCTATTCGCCGGTGCGCCAGGGGCCGTCGCTGCCCGTTCTCGGCATGCCCTCACGGCGGACGCCGCCCGAGGCCGCCAGCGAGCCGGAGCCGGCCACATCCGATGCGGCAGACCCGTCCGAGGCGCCGCAGGAGCGCACCGTCAGGATAGTCGGGCCGCGCTATTTCGTTGCCCAATAAGCGGTAGCAACGCCTTCATGTCCGGCCCGTGCTCCTCGCCCGTCAGCGCCTTGCGCAAGGGGAGGAACAGCCCCCGCCCCTTGCGGCCCGTCCGTTCCTTCAGCGCGCCGGTCCAGGCGCCCCACGTCGTCTCGTCGTAAGGCTCCTGCGGCAGCAGGTCCGCCGCCTCGACAAGAAACGCCCGATCCTCTTCGGCCACCGGCAGTGGCTGCGGCGCGGTCACCGCACGCCACCAGCGCGCGGCATCCGCCACCGTCTCGCAATTCTCCCGCACCGCCAGCCAGAAGGCTTCGCCCCCCGGAGGCGCAGCAAGGATGCCCATCGCGGACAGCCGCGCGGCGACATCCGCATAGGACAGGGCATGCACCAGCTTCGCGTTGAGCGGCCGCAACTCCTGCGGATCGAACTTCGCCGACGAACGCGACACGTCGGCAAGGTCGAAGACCTCCGCCAGCCGCGCCAGGCTTTCCGCCGGCTCCACCGCATGACTGGTGCCGGTCAGAACCGCGAGCGAGGCGACCGCCATCGGCTCGAACCCGTCCTCGCGCAGCGAGCGCAGCGACAGCGCGCCCTTGCGCTTCGACAGGCCCTCGCCAGACACCGTCGTCAGCAGGTTGTGGTGGCCGAAGACCGGCGGCGCTGCCCCCAGCGCCTCGAAGATGGCGATCTGCACACCGGTGTTGGCGACATGGTCCTCGCCGCGAATGACATGGGTCACCCCGGCGGCGATGTCGTCGACGATGGAGGGCAGCGTGTAGAGATAGCTGCCGTCCTCGCGCACCAGCACCGGATCGGACAGGGAGGCAAGGTCGATGTTCTGCGCGCCGCGGCATAGGTCGTCCCAACTGCGCTCCACCCGCCGCGTGACGAAGGGATCGCCATCATGGTTCGGCAGCAGGAAGCGCCAGTGCGGCCGCCGGCCTTCCGCCTCCAGCCGCGCCCGTTCCTCATCGCCGAGCTTCAGAGCGGCCCGGTCGTAGACCGGCGGGCGACCGAGCGCCCGCGCCCTGGCGCGCCGCCGCTCCAGCTCGTCCGCCGTCTCAAAGCAGGGATAGAGCAGCCCGGCCGCCTTCAGCTTTTCGGCCGCCGCATCGTAGAGCGGCAGCCGGTCCGACTGGCGGAAGCTCTGATGCGGCGCGATGCCGAGCCAGCCGAGATCCTCCGCGATCGCGGCGGCGAACTCCTCGCTCGAGCGCTCCTTGTCGGTGTCGTCGTAGCGCAGGATGAAGCGCCCCTCGCGGCGCAGCGCGAAGAGCCAGTTGATCAGCGCCGGGCGGGCGTTGCCGATATGCAGGAAGCCCGTCGGTGACGGGGCGAAGCGAACGGTGACGGTCATGGCCCCCTCTTAGCCGGAAGCCGGAGCGCTCGCAACGGCGCCTTCCCCCTGCCGCTGGCGCACATGGCGCGAAACCAGCGTCAGCGCCAGCGCCGCCAGCAGGCAGTAGAGCGCCATGGCATAGGCCTGCAAGGAATAGGACACGCCGGCATCGATCAGATAGCCGGTCAGGCCCGGCCCCAGCGCCGAGGCGAAGACCATCATCGCCACCGTCACCGAGCGGATCGACCCGAGGTGGCGCACGCCATAGATCTCCGGCCATAGCGCGCCGAACAGCGTCGAGCTGAAGCCATAGCTGACGCCGAGCAGCGCCATGAAGCCGAAGGCCGCGAGCGGGTGCGCCACCGCGCCCAGCAGCACGCAGGCGAGCCCCAGCGGCAGCAGGAAGGTCGGCAGCAGCCGCAGCGCCGTCACCTTGTCGACGAGGTGGCCGGCCAGCAGAGCGCAACTGATGGTCATCGCCGACATCGCCATGAAGGCGGAGGCGAACAGCTCCATCGACCAGCCGCGCAGCTCCACCAGATAGACCTGGTGGAAGAAGATCGTCGTGCCGATGAAGGGCGGCGCCAGCGTGCCGGCGGAAATGATCCAGTAGGCCGGATCGCGCAGCACCTCGGCGCGGGTCCATTGCCGCTGCGCCACCGGCCGCTCGTCGGTGAGCACGGTCCCGCGCGGCACCCGTTCCACCTTCAGCAGCAGGAGCAGCGCCGGCAGCGCCACCAGCACCAGTACGGCGACACCCAGCCACCACGTGCCGCGCCAGCCGAGCAGCCCCGCCAGCGTCACGAAGACCAGCGGCAGGCTCGCCTCGCCGCACTGGATGCCGAGCGAGGCGATGGAGACAGCGCGGCCGCGCTGCGCGTCGTACCAGCGGCCCATCGCGGTCATCGCCACATGGGTCATCATGCCCTGGCCGAACAGCCGCAGCCCGTAGAGCACCACGAACAGCATGGCGACCGAGGAAACGCTCGCCATGCCGGCGGTGAACAGGGCGAGCCCCGCCACCACGCCGCCGGCGACCAGCGCCAGCGGGAAACTATCGACCACCTTGCCGACGAAGGTCAGCGACAGGGCCGAGCACAGCGTCGCGGCCATATAGAGTCCGCCGAACCCGCCGTGGCTAAGGCCGAACTCAGCGCGCAGATCTCCGGCGACCAGCGAGATGAAATAGGTCTGCCCGAAGCTGGAGAAGAAGGTCAGCAGCAACCCGGCGCCAAGCCAGCGGAGATTGTCGCGCAGGAAGATGAAGAACGGCATGGCGGCGATCCGCGGCAAAGGTGGCAGGTGAGCAGGCCGGCACGCCCGCGCCCGCGTCAGCCGGGGCCTGGCGCGAGACGAAAGGCGGTGCGACCGCGAGTCGATCAGGTGGAGCGCGGGCCGGCGGCACCGGTCGCAGGACCAGGAAAGAGCCGTCAGGATAGAGAAATTTCTCGCCCGGCGAAAGGGATCGTCCTTTCGGGCAATGCCCGTCTCAGGTCGCCGCGGTTTCCGCCGGGCATCTCCATGCCAGCACGGTGAGGCAGGCAAGCGCGGCCAGCGCCAGCATCGCCAACCCCGAAGCGTAGAGCACCACACCCGCCACACCGGCGCCGTCCAGCACCACGGTCACCAGCAGCGGCCCCGTCGCCATCGCGATATTGCTCGGCAGCGACAGGTTGGCCGCCGCGCGCGCATAGCGGCTCGCTGAAAAGAAGCTGAGCGGCAGCAGCGCCCTTGTCAGCGCCGAAATGCCCGATCCGAACCCGTAGAACGCGATGAACAGATAGAGCAGCGAGGCCTGCCCGTCGGCGAGGAGCAACAGCACGGGAGAGCCCACCAGCAGCGCGGCGGCGACAAGGCCGGAGGTCAGCGGCGTCGCGAACCGCCCCGCCAGGACATCGGCAAGTCGCGCCGTGATGCCGAGCACCGAGCGCAGCGCGCCGAGTTCCAGGGCCAGCGCCGGCGAGGCGCCCGACATCTGCAACAGGGCAATCAGCGAAGGCGCGAGACCCGTGGTCACCAGGCTGAAGACGATGGAGACCAGCGCGATCAGCAGGAAGGCAAGACGCGCCCTCGCCTGCGTCAGCCGCAAGGGTTCCACCGCGGCCGCCGCGGCCCGCGCGGCGCCTCCGTCCTCGTCGCGCGGCGACGGCAGGGCGAAGAGATAGAGCGGGCACAGCACGAGTTGGGTACCGGCGGCCGCCAGCATCGCCATGCGCCAGCCGATCGCCCCTTCCATCAGGCTCCACAGCGGCCAGGCGACGGCGGCCGACAGGCCGGTGAAGATCATCAGGATGCCGATGGAGCGCCGGGCACCCGCCCCTTCCCGCTCGACCACCGCCGCATTGCACGGCACGGTCAGGCCGAGCGCGCCGCCGATCCCCATCACCAGCCAGGCGGCGTAGTAAACCAGAACGCCCTGCGCCAGGCTCATGGCGAGCAGCCCCGCCGCCATGGTCGCGGCGCCCGCCGCCAGCACCCGTGCAGCGCCATGCCGCTCGATCAGCCGTCCGGTCCAGGGGCCGGCGAAGCCGCCCAGCAGCATCATCGCCGTCAGCCCGCCGAAGGCGAGCGCGTTCGACATGCCGAGTTCGGCGGCGATCTGCCGCCCCAGCACGCCGGGCATGTCGAAGGTCGTTCCCCAGCCGACGATCTGGCCGGCGGCAAGGATGGCGACCAAGCGGAGCCTGTCGAGGCGCATGATCCCTCGCGTGAGGGCTCGTGTGGCGGGAACGGCGGCAGCCCGGTCCGGAATGCCGCCGCCGGAAAAGCGGCCTAGCTGCGGTCGCGGAAACGGTTGGTGATCGGATAGCGGCGGTCGCGGCCGAAATTCTTGCGGGTGATCTTCACGCCCGGCGCCGACTGCCGGCGCTTGTACTCGGCGATATAGAGCAGGTGCTCGATGCGGTGGATCAGCGCGCGGTCATGGCCGCGCGCCTCGATGTCGCCGACCGACATCTCGTTCTCCACCAGGCACTCGAGAATGTCGTCCAGCACGTCATAGGGCGGCAGCGAATCCTGGTCCGTCTGGTTCTCGCGCAGCTCCGCGGTCGGCACCTTGTCGATGATGTTGACCGGGATCACCTCGCCCGCCGGCCCGAGCAGCCCATCCGGCCGGTTGGCGTTGCGCCAGGCGGCGAGCCGGTAGACCTGCGTCTTGTAGAGATCCTTGATCGGGTTGAACCCGCCATTCATGTCGCCGTAGAGCGTCGCGTAGCCGACCGACATCTCCGACTTGTTGCCGGTGGTCGCGACCATGGCGCCGAACTTGTTGGAGATCGCCATCAGGATCGTGCCGCGCGCCCGCGACTGGAGATTTTCTTCCGTCACGCCGCTTTCGGTGCCGGCGAACAGCGCCGAGAGCCCCTCGGCAAAGCCTTCCACCGCCGGGGCGATCGCCACCGTGTCGTAGCGCACGCCGAGCGCATCCGCGCAGGCCTTTGCGTCGACAAGGCTCTCCGTCGACGTGTAGCGATAGGGCAGCATCACGCAATGGACCTTGTCGGCCCCCAGCGCGTCGACGGCCATGGCCGCCACCACCGCGCTGTCGATGCCGCCGGACAGGCCCAGCACCACGCCCGGGAAGCGGTTCTTGTTCACATAGTCGCGAAAGCCGAGAACGCAGGCCTGCCAGCGCGCAGCATCGTTGTCCGGCAGCTCCGCCTTCGGCCCGCTCTCGCAGACCCAGCGCCCGTCCGCGTCGCGATGCCAGTCGGTGGTCGCGATCTCCTCGACGAACTCAGCCATCTGGAAGGCAAGCCGCCGGTCGGCCTGCAGCGCGAAGGATGCCCCGTCGAACACCAGTTCGTCCTGGCCGCCAAGCTGGTTGCAATAGACCAGCGGCAGGCCGGTCTCGACCACCCGCGCCACCATCACCTGCAGCCGCACATCCGGCTTGCCGGCGTGAAAGGGCGAGCCGTTCGGCACCAGCAGCAGCTCCGCGCCGGTCTCCTCAAGACACTCGCAGACCTCCTCGGTCCACGCGTCCTCGCAGATCGGCAAGCCGAGGCGGATGCCGCGAAAGCCGACCGGCCCCGGCAAGGGACCTGCCTGGAACACGCGCTTTTCGTCGAACTCGCCATAGTTCGGCAGGTCATACTTGAACCGCACGCCTTCGATGCGCCCGCCGTCGACCAGCGCCACCGCATTGTGCAGCTTGTCGCCCTCGCGCCAGGGCAGGCCGATGACGATGCCCGGTCCGCCGTCGGCCGTGTCCGCCACCAACTCGTCCAGCGCCGCCCGGCAGGCGGCAACGAAGGCCGGCTTCAGCACCAGATCCTCCGGCGGATAGCCGGACAGGAACAGCTCGGACAGCAGCAGCAGATCGGCTCCGCCGGCGGCGGCCTGCGCGCGGGCACGGCGCGCCAGCGCCAGGTTGCCCTCGACATCGCCGACGGTCGGGTTCATCTGCGCCACCGCCAGGCGCAGCCTGTCAGGGAGGGCCGAAGAGCCGGTTTTCGGGGAAGATTCGGTCGGGGTCGCGCTCATGCCAAACGGTGTAGCCCGGCCCTTGCGCCTGCGCAATCGGCGAGAACGCACGCCGCGGCCAAGTTCGCAAGCGACCGGCAGGCTCAGAGAAAATAGGTGTTGCGCGCCGCCGGTGTCGCCAGGGCCGCTGCCGCGACGGCCGGAGACGGCCGTGCCGACGCCCGCGTGCAGCCGCGCGGTGCCGGCCGCAACCGCCCGCCGCTGCGCAGGAACGGACGGTGCTCGGTCAGCACCCGCTGCAAGCGGCTGTACAGCATGGCCGGCGCCAGCGGCTTTGCCAGAAACTCGTGGATGCCAAGGTCGACCGCCTCCAGCACCACCGGCTTGCGCGCGTCGGCACTCGCCAGGATCACCGGGGTGGTCGCCACGCCCATGTCGGCGTCCGCGCGCAGGAGCGCCAGAAACTCGGCACCGCTCAACGGAGACATCACCCAGTCGCAGATGACGACGTCCGGTTTCCTGTCCACAGTCGTCGCGAACCCTTCCGCTCCATCCACCGCATCAAAGATGCGGCGCACACCGAAGCCGCCAAGGATCGCCCGAAACAGGCTGCGCATATGCGAATTGTCGTCGATGACGAGCACCGACACTGCTGAAAGATCTAAAACCATGCCGCTCGGTCCCCTCCCGATGCGCCCATACTTGAAAATATGCGAAATACGGAAAAATTTCCTTACGTAAGTTTTTCCGGTGCAACCCCGCCGTGAAATGTCCGGCGCGGCGCGCATGACCCTTACCTCAGGACATGTTTCCGAAAAACTACCAAGGGTGGGAAACGAAACCGCCGCCGGCTGCAAACCGGCGGCGGGTATCGTTATCTCGGCTTCACGGGCCGGCTACAGTCAGGCGATGGCCGCCTCGCGCTCCGGATTGCTCCGCTGATCGCGCTCCTTGCGGACGTTCTCGGCCACCATGAAGGCAAGCTCGATCGCCTGCTCGGCATTCAGCCGCGGATCGCAATAGGTGTGATAGCGGTCGGCGAGATCCTCGGCCGTCAGCGCCCTCGCACCGCCCGTGCACTCGGTGACGTTCTTGCCGGTCATCTCCACATGGATGCCGCCGGCATAGGTTCCCTCCGCCCGGTGCACCGCGAAGAAGGCCTCGACCTCCCGCATGATGCGCTCGAACGGACGCGTCTTGTAGCCACCGGCGGTGACCGTGTTGCCATGCATGGGATCGCAGGACCACACCACCTTCCTGCCCTCGCGCTCCACCGCGCGCACGAGCTGCGGCAGGTGTTCGAACACCTTGTCCGCGCCGAAACGGCAGATCAGCGTCAGCCGGCCGGCCTCGTTGGCCGGGTTCAGCATGTCGATCAGGCCCAGCAGTTCGTCGGCCTTCAGGCTCGGGCCGCACTTCAGCCCGATCGGGTTCTTGATGCCGCGGAAGAACTCGACATGCGCATGGTCCGGCTGGCGGGTGCGGTCGCCGATCCACAGCATGTGGCCGGAGGTGGCGTACCAGTCGCCGGAGGTGCTGTCGACGCGGGTCATCGCCTGCTCGTAGCCGAGCAGCAGCGCCTCGTGGCTGGTGAAGAAATCCGTCGAGCGCAGTTGCGGCGCACTGTCCGGATCGATGCCGCAGGCCCGCATGAACTCCAGGCTCTCGGAGATGCGGTCGGCCAGCGCCTGATAGCGGTGGCTCTGCGGGCTGTCCTTGACGAAGGACAGCATCCAGCGGTGCACATGGTCGAGATTGGCGAAGCCGCCCTGCGCGAAGGCACGCAAGAGGTTCAGCGTCGCGGCCGACTGGCGGTAGGCCATGACCTGGCGCTGCGGATCCGGCTCGCGGGTCTCCGGCGTGAAGGCGATGTCGTTGACGATGTCGCCGCGGTAGCTCGGCAGTTCCACGTCGCCCTGCTTCTCCATCGGCGCGGAGCGCGGCTTGGCGAACTGGCCGGCGATGCGGCCGACCTTCACCACCGGCTGCGCCGAGGCATAGGTGAGCACGACGGCCATCTGCAGGAAGACGCGGAAGAAGTCGCGGATATGATCCGCGTGATGCTCCGCAAAGCTCTCCGCGCAATCGCCGCCCTGTAGCAGGAAACCGCGTCCTTCGGCCACTTCGGCGAGCTGGGCCTTCAGCTTTCTCGCCTCACCTGCAAAAACGAGCGGCGGAAAGTCGGACAGGCGGCGCTCCACTTCCGCGAGCGCGTCCGCGTCGCGATACTCGGGCACCTGCACGATCGGCTTCGACCGCCAGCTATCCGGTGTCCAGTTCTGCGCCATTGCTCCAACTCCGTGTAAAAGACCTTCGGCAAGATCTTGTGCCAGCAGGCATCCGCTCCGGTTGCGTGTTTCGTTTGCCTCGTCCGTCCGCTCGCCACGCCAAACGGATGTCGCGCGGACGGCAGGTGCCGGGCGTTATACACGCGCCAGCGAGACGAGGCCACAGATAACGTCGCGGGCGCCTGCCACAACGCCGCACCGCGCTTTTGCGCATTGCCCGCGAGCGCGCGAGCTGAAACTCTCTGCAAGGATCAGCAAGCCACGACCTGCCAGCCACCCGCAGGAGAGCCAGCCGGATGCCGCTCGAACACGATCACTCCGCCGCCGCCATCGCGGCGCGCCTTGCCCGCGGCCCGCGCATCAGCTACCTGCGCGACTGGATCTATGGCGGCATCGACGGCGCCATCACCACCTTCGCAATCGTCGCCGGCAGCGTCGGCGCGAGCCTTTCGGCGCGCATCGTGCTGATCCTCGGCGTCGCCAACCTGATCGCCGACGGCTTCTCCATGGCCGCCGCCAACTATTCCGGGACCAAGGCCGAGCATGACGACTACCGCCGGCTCAAGGCGATGGAAGAGCGCCATATCGACAAGGTGCCGGACGGCGAGCGCGAGGAGATCCGCCAGATCTTCCGCGGCAAAGGCTATGACGGCGCCGAACTGGAGCAGATGACCGAGCTCATCACCTCCCGCCGCGCCGTCTGGGTCGAGACCATGCTCGCCGAGGAACATGGCGTTTCCGGGGGCCTGCGCGATCCCTTGCGCGCCGCGCTTGCCACCTTCTCCGCCTTCGTGCTGTGCGGCGCGGTTCCGCTCGTCCCCTTCCTCGCCGGACTGGAGGCCTCCGCCACCGCCGCCGTGGTGGCGACCGGGGCGGTCTTCTTCGCCATCGGCTCGGCCAAGTCGATCTGGTCGACGCAGGGCTGGCTGCGCTCGGGCACGGAGACGCTCGCCATCGGCCTTGGCGCTGCCGCCCTCGCCTGGGCGATCGGCTTTTTCCTGGAGCGGCTGCTGACCTGAGCGGCCCTGCGACCCGCCTCAGACGGCGATGCGGCGCAGGCCGGTCTGGGCCAGCAGCCGGTCGAACAGCCCGAGCAGGTCCGGCTCGATCTGCTGCGCGCGCGGATAGCGCGGCGCCGCCCGGTCGGCCAGCATCGGCGCGTCCCAGCCGTCCGTCGTCTCGATGAAGTGACGCACGCCCTCCTCGCCCCAGAAGGCATGAAAGCCGGCGAGCACGCAGTCGACATAGCTCTGCAGGATCGGATGATCGTCGTCGCCGGGACGGCGGATCTCGCTGTCCGCTTCGTAGAGGAAGGCCCCCGCCGCGCCGCTCGCCCCGTCGCCGTCGCGGCGGAAGGACGGGCCGATGCCGTCGATCCGGCGATAACGCCGCTCGCGCGCGTCGAGCTCGGCAAGCCGCTCGGCCGGCTCGCTCACCATGACGCCGCGGATCGCCGTATCCTCCGCCCGGCGCACGGTCAGCGTACACACCTTCGGCAGGTTTTCAGCCCCTACTGGGCGCCACCAGGCGCGCCACTCGCGCCGCCAGCCTGCGAGCGTTCCGGCCTCCGCCCGCGCCTGCGGACCCAGCGTCCGGGTGTTGACGAGCGATCCGTAACCGAAATACGTGATGGTCATGCGTTTCGTTCCCGTGGCGCGCCGCCCCCCCCGGCTCCCCCGCGCGCCTCTCCCTCCTGCCTAAAGGATCGCCCGGCCGATGACCACCCTTCCCTATGTGCAATCCCATGGCTGGACCGACGCCGACACCGCGCGTCTGCGGATCGACACGCCGGCCGCCAGCCGGCTCGTCCATTTCAACAATGCCGGCGCCAGCCTGCCGCCCGCCCCGGTCCTTGCCGCCGTCAGGGCGCATCTCGATCTGGAGGCGGAGATCGGCGGCTACGAGGCCGCCGACCGGGCGGCGTCCATGGTCGCCGACTTCTATCCGGCCGTTGCCGCGCTCTTGGGCGCTGCCCCGCACGAGATCGCCTATGTGGAGAATGCCACCCGCGCCTGGGACATGGCCTTCTACTCGATCCCGTTCCGCCCCGGCGACCGGGTGATCACCGGCCGCGCCGAATATGTCTCCAACTATGTGGCGCTGTTGCAGATGAAGGCCCGCGCCGGCATCGAGATCGACCTGATCGACGACGACGACGAGACCGGCCAGATCGACCTGAAGGCGCTGGAGGCGGCGATCACCCCGAAGACCCGGCTGATCGCCCTCACCCATGTCCCGACCTTCGGCGGGCTGGTCAATCCGGCCGAGGAGGTCGGCGCCATCGCCCGCCGCCATGGGCTGCTCTATCTGCTGGATGCCTGCCAGTCCGCCGGCCAGATCGCGCTCGACGTGACGCGCATCGGCTGCCACATGCTCTCCGGCACCGGGCGCAAGTATCTGCGCGGGCCGCGCGGCACCGGCTTCCTCTATGTCTCGGATGCCGTGCTCGACCAGCTCGAGCCCGCCTTCATCGATCTGGAATCGGCCGAGTGGCTCGACGCGGCGAGCTACCGCCTCGTCGACGGCGCGCGCCGCTTCGAGAACTGGGAGCGCTATTTCGCCGGCCAGATCGGCCTCGGCGTCGCCGTGCGCTATGCGCTGGAGGTGGGCGCGCAGCGGCTGGAAGACCGCATCTGCGCCCTTGCCGCCCTGCTGCGGGAGGAACTCGTGAAGCTCCCCGGCGTCGCCGTGCATGACCGCGGCACGCGCCGCTGCGGCATCGTCACGCTGACGGTGGCGGGCGAGGCCCCGTCCGCGACGAAGGCCCGTCTCACGGCTGCCGGCATCAACACCTCCGTCTCCACGGCCTCCTCCGCGCGCATCGACCTGCCGCGTCGCGGTCTCGACGCGGTCCTGCGCGCCTCGCTCCACGCCTACAACACGGAAGTGGAGATCGAGACCCTGCTGAAGGCCCTGCGGGAGGGCTGAGAAGGTCAGTCAGGGTTTACGGAGAAGTGGCGCCCAGGCCCCGGCGGACGACGGCCGGGGCGATTGGCTGGCAGATTGCTCGACACGGCGCTCCTCGGTCGCGTTTCGTCCTTCCGGCCCCCGCAGCCACTTTCGCGCCTTTCCGCACACCGCCCCTCCCGCGCGTCCTCCCGGACGCCGCACGAGCGCCGAGCTGGGACCCAGAGGTACCCTCAGCAAGCGTTTGTCGCGCATACCTTCGCCCGCGTCTTCCCGGACGAGGCCGAAGGCCGACGATCCGGGACCGGAGAGCCACAGCGCCAGTGGTGTCCTTCCGGAGCGCGGCCGAAAGGCTCTCGACTCGCCGGTCCCGGCTCGGCGCTACGCGCCGTCCGGGAGGACGCAGGGAGAGTCCCATCCCGACATCCGGCGCCGCACTTTTCGCTGTTTCAGCGTCGCAGCCGTGATAGCCAAGGACAAAGGACGTGGCGAGCCGGCTCAAGCGGCCGCAGGCTTTTTCTTGGAGCCGGCTCCGCCGAACTCAGCCCGAAGCTTGCCCTTCTTGGTGTAGATGCCTTCCTCAATAAGGAGGTCGCGCGCCGCCTTCTTGGACACGAGCGCCCGCTTCGTCCTGTCGGCCAGAGCGGCGAGAATCTTGCGATTGCGTTCTGTGTCCGTCACTTGTGCAGACCCTCGTAAATCAAACTAAGCTCTTGGGCGCTAGGCAACCAAAGAACAGTCATGCCGTGAGAAAACCACAGCATGACGAGATTGCTCCCGAGACTATGCGAAAGTGCAAAACTAAGCGCAAGGCTTACTTTCAGGCCCCGAACGCCTCAGCGTCGGCCTCTTTCAGCGAGACGGATTCGCCGCAGCCGCAGGCGGAAACCTCGTTGGGATTGCGGAACACGAAGCCGGAGCGGAACTTCGTCACCTCGTGATCCATCTCCGTGCCGAGCAGGAACAGCGCCGCCGAGGGCTCGATGAAGATCCTGACGCCCTTGTCGTCGATCACGTCGTCGCCCGGCTTTGCCTCCTCGACGAGGCTCATGTCGTATTCCATGCCGGCGCAGCCGCCCTTCTTGATCCCGACGCGCAGGCCGAGAACGGGCCTGGCCGAATTGTCGATGATCTCGCGCACGCGCTCGGCGGCGGCGTCCGTCAGTTTCAGGACCTGGAATCTGGAAGCCATATCCGTTCCCCGGTTCTACTAGCGTTTGGCGGGGCCCGAAGCCTCCGCGTTAGCCGTCAATATAGGGCCGAGCGGCGCTCAATACCAGTTGAGCGCCACCTTGGCCTCTTCCGACATGCGCTCGGGCGTCCACGGCGGATCGAACACCATCTGCACGTTGACGTCGCCGACGCCCGGAACCGCGCTGACGGCGTTCTCCACCCAGCCCGGCATCTCGCCGGCGACCGGGCAGCCCGGCGCGGTCAGCGTCATGTCGATGGCGACCGAGCGGTCGTCCTCGATATCGACCTTGTAGATCAGGCCCAGCTCATAGATATCGCAGGGAATTTCAGGGTCGTAGACGGTCTTCAGCGCCCCGACGATGTCGTCGGTCAGGCGCTTCAGCTCGTCTTCGGAAAAGGCTGAGCCGGTGGCCGAAATCTCGGCCTGGGCGTCCTCGTCCTGGATCAGTTGGTCTTCGCTCATCTCGCCCTCATGCGAAAAAGTCGTGGGCTTTCTGCAACGCCTCGACCAGCCTGTCGACCTCATCGAACGTGTTGTAGAGGCCGAAGCTCGCCCGGCAGGTGGAGGTCACGCCGTAGCGCGCCAGCAGCGGCTGCGCGCAATGCGTGCCGGCCCGCACGGCGACGCCCTCGCGGTCGATGACCATCGACACGTCATGGGCATGCACCCCCTTCATCTCGAAGGCGATGATGGCGCCCTTGCCCGGCGCCTCGCCGAAGATGCGGATCGAGTTGATCTGCTTCAGCCGCTCCTGCGCATAGTCGCGCAGCGCCGCCTCATGCGCGGCGATCCGCTCGCGTCCGAGCCCGTCCATGTAGTCGAGCGCGGCCGCAAGGCCGATCGCCTGCACGATCGGCGGCGTTCCGGCCTCGAAGCGGTGCGGCGGGCTGTTGTAAGTCACCATCTCCTCGGTGACGTCGAGGATCATCTCGCCGCCGCCGTTGAACGGACGCATCCGCTCCAGATGCTCCATCCTGCCCCACAGCACGCCGATGCCGGTCGGGCCGTAGACCTTGTGGCCGGTGAAGACGAAGAAGTCGCAGCCGAGGTCCTGCACGTCGACCGGCATGTGCACCGCCGACTGGCTGCCGTCGACCAGCACCGGAATGCCGCGCGCATGGGCGATGCGGCACAGGTCACGGATCGGCACCACGGTGCCGAGCACGTTCGACATCTGGGTGATCGCCACCAGCTTGGTCTTCGGCGACAAGGCCGCCTCGAAGGCCTCAAGGTCGAACGAGCCGTCCTCGCGCACATAGACCCATTTCAGCACCGCGCCCTGCCGTTCCCGCAGGAAGTGCCAGGGCACGATGTTGGAGTGGTGCTCCATGATCGACAGCACGATCTCGTCGCCCGCCCCGATCCGCTCCACGCCGAAGGTCTGGGCAACCAGGTTGATCGCCTCGGTCGTCGAGCGGGTGAAGATCACCTCGTCCACCGACGGCGCATTGAGGAACCGGCGCACGGTCTCGCGCGCCGCCTCGAAGTTCTCGGTCGCCGTGTTCGACAGGTAGTGCAGCCCGCGATGGACATTGGCGTATTCGTGCGAATACGCCTTCGTCACCGCGTCGATCACCGCCTGCGGCTTCTGGGCCGAGGCGCCATTGTCGAGATAGACGAGCGGCTTGCCGTAAACCTCGCGCGACAGGATCGGAAAGTCGCGGCGCACCGCCATCACGTCATAGGGGGCGCTTGCAACGGCACCGGGATCGGGCATCGACGTCATCTGCGTTCTCCCGCTTCGCCGGGGCGCCTGCCCCGGCCTGTACGGTGCTGCCGGGGCTTTGCGCCCCGGAAGCCTTTGCATCGGGGCCCTGTGCCCCGGAAGCACGCCGGGCCAGGGCTTACGCCCCGGCGTCCAGCCATGCGCGGATACGCTCCTCGAAGGCCTCCACGACGATCTCCTCGCCGATCTCCTCGACCGCTTCCGACAGGAAGGCGAGCACCAGCAGCGTGCGGGCCTCGGCCTCCGGAATGCCGCGCGAGCGCAGGTAGAACAGTAGATCCTCGTCGATCTGGCCACTCGTTGCGCCATGCGCGCACTGTACGTCGTCGGCGAAGATCTCCAGTTCCGGCTTCAGCGACATCTCCGCGTCGTCCGACAGCAGCAGCGACTGGGTCATCATCTGGCCGTCGGTCTTCTGCGCATGCGGGCGGACGATGATCTTGCCCTGGAAGATGCCCTTGGCACCGTCGCCGACCACGGTCTTGAACAGCTCGCGGCTGTCGCAATGCGGCACCGCATGGTCCACCACCAGCGTCTGGTCGACATGCTGGCCGGCCCGCACCATGGTGATGCCGAGCAGGTCGGCGCGCGACCCCTCGCCGGTGAAGGCGATGAAGGACTGGTGCCGGGCAAAGCCCGAACCGATGCCGGCGCCGATCAGCTTCACCTTGGTTTCGGCTCCGAGCGTCACCACGGCACTGCCGACATGGGTGGTGCCGGCGGCCTCCGCCTGCAGGCGGGCAACGGTCACTTCCGCCTCGTCGCCGGCGCGAATGTCGGTCAGCGTGTTGGAGAAGCTCCCCTCCGCCCCGCCGATGAAGGTCTCCAGCACGGTCGCCTTGGCGCCCTTGGCGGCCGTCACGATCACCCGCTCGCTGGTCGAGACGGCGCTCGCCGACAAGGCGTGGACGATCTCGACCGGCTTGTCCAGCGAGGCTCCCTCGGACAGCGACAGCACGAGGCCGTCGGCGCAGAAGACGGCGTTGAGGCCCGTCGCCGCATCGCCGGCGGCGATCTGCGGCAGGTGCATCAGGCTTTCGCCCTCCTCGACAAGCGCCTCGGCGAGCGGGCGCACGCGCACGCCGGCCTCGGCCAGCGCGGCAACGTCGGAGAGGCCGGCATGGAAATGGCCGTCGACGATGACGAGCCGGTAGCGGTCGGCCGCGCCATAGACGTCGTCGAGCGCGGCGAGCGCCGCCTTGGCGTCATCGTCGCTGCGGCGCGCGGCGAAGGCCGGAATGCTCTTCAGCCTCGCGCGCAAGTCGGAGTATTTCCACTCCTCGACCCGGCGATGCGGCAGCCCGCTCCTGCGGAAGGCGTCGAAGGCCGACTTGCGGATCCCGGCGACCGCCGCTCCGCCCGGCAGGGCGTCGCGGTCGCGGTAATAGGCCTCGGCCAGGTCGGTTTCGGCCCTGGTTTCCAGGGTGCGTGGTTCGATGGTCATGTCTCTATCCTGACCTCTCACGCGGCCGCGTCGACAAAGTCGGCGTAGCCCTTCTGCTCCAGTTCCAGCGCCAGCTCCGGGCCGCCGGACTTGACGATGCGCCCCTTCGACAGGACATGCACCACGTCCGGCACGATGTGGTCGAGCAGGCGCTGGTAGTGGGTGATCACCACGAAGGAGCGATCCGGCCCGCGCAGGCGGTTGACGCCGTCCGACACCACCTTCAGCGCGTCGATGTCGAGGCCGCTATCGGTCTCGTCGAGCACGCAGAGCGAGGGCTGCAGCAGGGCCATCTGCAGGATCTCGGCGCGCTTCTTCTCGCCGCCGGAGAAGCCGACATTCAGCGGCCGCTTCAGCATGTCCATGGTGATCTGCAGTTCGCCGGCCTTCTCCTTGACCCGCTTCATGAACTCGGGCGTCGACAGCTCGTCCTCGCTGCGCGCCTTGCGCTGCGCGTTGAGCGCCGTCTTCAGGAAGGTCATCGTCGCCACGCCCGGGATCTCGATCGGGTACTGGAAGGCGAGGAAGACGCCGGCGGCGGCGCGCTCGTCCGGCGCCAGCTCCAGGAGGCTCTGGCCGTTGTAGACGATGTCGCCTTCGGTCACCTCGTAGTCGTCCTTGCCGGCGAGGATATAGGACAGGGTCGACTTGCCGGAGCCGTTCGGGCCCATGATGGCGTGCACTTCGCCCGGCTTCACGACAAGGTCGATGCCGCGCAGGATCTCGGTGCCGTCTTCGGCGATGCGGGCGTGCAGGTTCTTGATCTCAAGCATTTTGGTATCCGTCGGTCTTTCAGGATGTTCGGTATGCGAGGCGGTCGGCCGGCGTTAGCCGACCGAGCCTTCGAGCGAGATGGAGATCAGCTTCTGCGCCTCGACGGCGAACTCCATCGGCAGTTGCTGGATCACGTCCTTGACGAAGCCGTTGACGATCAACGCCACCGCTTCCTCGTCGGAGAGCCCCCGCTGCTGGCAGTAGAACATCTGGTCGTCGGAGATCTTCGAGGTGGTCGCCTCGTGTTCGAACACGGCCGTCGCGTTCTTCGACTCGATATAGGGCACCGTGTGGGCGCCGCAATCCTGGCCGATCAGCAGGCTGTCGCACTGCGTGAAGTTGCGCGCGTTCGACGCCTTGCGATGCGCCGAGACGAGGCCGCGATAGGTGTTCTGCGACTTGCCGGCCGAGATACCCTTGGAGATGATGCGGCTCGACGTGTTCTTGCCGAGATGGATCATCTTTGTGCCGCTGTCGATCTGCTGATAGCCGTTCGACACCGCGATCGAGTAGAACTCGCCGCGCGAATTGTCGCCGCGCAGGATGCAGGACGGATATTTCCAGGTGATCGCCGACCCGGTCTCGACCTGGGTCCAGGAGATCTTGGAATTCTTGCCACGGCAATCGCCACGCTTGGTGACGAAGTTGTAGATGCCGCCCTTGCCTTCCTTGTCGCCCGGAAACCAGTTCTGGACGGTCGAATACTTGATCTCGGCATCGTCCAGGGCGATGAGCTCGACCACCGCCGCGTGCAACTGGTTCTCGTCGCGCTGCGGCGCCGTGCAGCCCTCCAGATAGGAGACATAGGCGCCCTTCTCGGCGATGATCAGCGTGCGTTCGAACTGGCCGGTGTTCTTCTCGTTGATGCGGAAGTAGGTCGACAGTTCCATCGGGCAGCGCACGCCCTCCGGCACGTAGACGAACGAGCCGTCGGTGAAGACCGCCGAATTCAGCGTCGCGTAGAAGTTGTCGGTAACGGGCACCACGGAGCCGATATACTTGCGCACCAGTTCGGGGTGCTCGCGCAGCGCCTCGGAAATCGAGCAGAAGATGACGCCGGCCTTCTTCAACTCCTCCTTGAAGGTGGTGACCACCGAGACGCTGTCGAAGACGGCATCCACCGCGACCCGGCTCTTCGGCTCGACGCCGGCCAGAATCTCCTGCTCGCGCAAGGGGATACCCAGCTTCTCATAGGTCCTCAGCAGCTCCGGGTCGACCTCGTCGAGGCTCTTCGGCCCCGGCGCGGACTTCGGCGCGGCGTAGTAATAGATGTCGTTGAAGTCGATCTTCGGGTACTCGACGCGGGCCCAGGTCGGCTCGGTCATGGTCAGCCAGCGCCGATAGGCCTCCAGCCGCCATTCCAGCATCCACTCCGGCTCGTTCTTCTTGGCCGAGATGAAGCGGATGATGTCTTCGTTGAGTCCCTTGGGAGCCTTTTCGGACTCGATGTCGGTGATGAAACCGTACTTGTATTGATCGACGTCGATCGACCGGACACGGTCGATCGTCTCCTGAACTGCAGCCATGCGTGTCTCCATCCACTGCGGTGTCAAGGACCGCGGGTTGTCGCACTATGTGATGGGCGCGGCCGCCGGCCGCCCCCGGTCATTCTTCCGTTCCGGACGCGGCCAAGGCCACGTCCGGGTCTTGCTGGACGCAGCCGAGCCGCGTCCGGGTCGTGACGGGGCGCAGGCCGCGCCCCTTATCGCTCGTGTGGTCCGGATCCCGTCAGGCGGCGCGGCCCGCGCCTGTCTGCCTGATCCGTCCCGATATCCGCCGCCATGCGGCAAGAAACGTCTCGATCTCTTCCGGCGCGGTGTTGCGCCCGAGGCTGATCCTGATGGCGCCGCGCGCCAGATCCCGCTCCACGCCCATCGCCGACAACACCGGCGAGACGCCGACCTTGCCGCTGGAGCAGGCGGAGCCGGACGACACCGCGATGCCCTCCAGATCGAGGGCGATCAGCGCGGTCTCCGCCGCCACGCCCGGCACCGCGAAGCAACTCGTGTTGCCGAGCCGCGGTGCGCCGGCGCCGAAAACCACTGTGTCGGCCCATATATGGCGAAGCTGCCGCTCCATGCCATCCCGAAGGGCCGTAATTTCGTCCCATCCAACCAGTTCCGCCGCCGCCAGTTCCGCCGCAAGGCCGAAACCGGCGATCGCCGCGACATTCTCCGTGCCCGCGCGGCGCCAGTTTTCCTGTCCGCCGCCGGTGAGCAAGGGGGCCGGGTGCAACCCTGCCCTGCGCACCACCAGCGCGCCCGCGCCCTGCGGGCCGCCGATCTTGTGGGCCGACAGCGCCAGGCTGTCGGCGCCCCAGGCCTCCATGTCGATGGCGATGCGGCCGGCCGCCTGCACGCCGTCCACATGCAGCACCGCGCCGCTGCCCTTGAGCGCCGCCGAAATCTCGCCCAGCGGCTGCAGCACGCCGGTCTCGTTGTTGGCCGCCATCACCGCCACCAGCAGGCTCTCGCCCGCCGCCGTCAGTTCGCCGACCCGCGCGCTCAGCGACGCGACATCGACGCGGCCCTCGCCGTCGACCGGGACGCTCTCGCGCGCCTCGGCCGGAAAGCGTCCGCCGGCCGCGACCGAGGGATGCTCGCTCGCCGCCACCAGCAGCCGGGTGAACCGCCGCTCGCCGCGCCCGTCCTTCCAGACCGGCGACAGCGCCGTCACGTTCGCCTCGGTGGCGCCGCAGGTAAAGGTGACCTGCGCGCCCGGCACGCCGCACAGCCGGGCGACCTGCGCCCGCGCCGTCTCGATCGTGCCGCGCGCCCGCCGGCCCGGCCCGTGCACCGACGAGGCGTTGCCGGTCTGGGTCAGCACCCGGCAGACGAGCTCGGCCACCTGCGGGCGCAATGGCGCGCCTGCATTGTGATCGAGATAGATGCCGGCCCCTGACGTCATGACCCTCGTACCGTCTGCGCCGAAAACACGCCGCCCAAAACTGCTCCGCCGGACCGTCCGTCCGACAAAAAAACCGACCCGGCTGTCATCTTGCGCGATGCAATTCTTGCAATTCCGCGTGGAGATCGGTTTAAGACATCCCTATATACCACGCTGGCCGGACGGACAGATCGACACGACTGGTCGACCGGGCCGCCGACGTGAACCGGACGAGACGCGGCCTCCGCCGTCAACTTTCGAACGATTCTAAAGAAGTTGTAGGAACCAGGGCCAGCCGAGTCAAGTCGGACTACGCAATTGCCCTGAGCTTCGCAACCCCGCGCGGCCCGGCGAACGGCAAGGAAAGTTAAGGAACGAATGCCCCATGAACGAGGTGGTCCATGCCTGAAGTGATTTTCAACGGTCCGGCCGGCCGGATCGAAGGCCGCTTTCAGCCGGCGAAATCGCGGACGGCCCCCATCGCCCTGATCCTGCACCTGCATCCGCAGTTCGGCGGGACGATGAACAACCAGATCGTCTATCAGCTCTACTACATGTTCGCGAAGCGCGGCTTCGCCGTGCTGCGGTTCAACTTCCGCGGCGTCGGGCGCAGCCAGGGCTCCTTCGACCATGGCCAGGGCGAGCTTTCGGACGCCGCTGCCGCCCTCGACTGGGTGCAGACCGTGCATCCGGACGCGCGCTCGTGCTGGATCGCCGGCTTCTCGTTCGGCGCCTGGATCGGCATGCAGCTCCTGATGCGCCGCCCGGAGGTGGAAGGCTTCATTTCCGCCGCTCCGCCGGCCAACCTGCATGATTTCTCGTTCCTGGCCCCCTGCCCCTCCTCCGGCCTGATCGTCCATGGCGATGCCGACAAGGTGGTGCCGTCGAAGGACGTCCAGACCCTGGTCGACAAGCTCAAGACGCAGAAGGGCATCGTCATCGATCACAAGGTGATTCCGGGCGCCAACCACTTCTTCGAGAACCATATGGAAGAGCTGATGGCCGAGTGCGGCGCCTATCTCGACAAGCGTCTCGGCGTCACCAGCGAGATGGCCTGAGCCTCGAAGCCAAGCCAAACCCTTGAAACGCCGGCCGCCTTGGCCGGCGTTTCGCTTTGGGAGCCACGCCGGAATTTGCGACGGATTTTGCAAAATCCTGTCTCAAAACGGCCGAATCTTGCGACACTTGCGCAAAAGCACAGGGCCGGACCGGAGAGCGTCCTTTGCGCCTGTCGCCGCCGGGCCGCCGCGACGCTGCCCCGTTATCCCCCTTCCCCACGGGCAAGCGGCGCGGGTATAAGCCCCCGAACAGCCGCCGCAGCCTCCAGGAGCCGCCCATGCCCACGCCCGCCCTCGTCTTCGATCTCGACGGCACCCTGGTCGACACCCGCCACGACCTTGCCGCCGCGGTCAACGGGGTGATGCGCGAAGAGGGCCTCGGAGAAGTCGGTCTCGACACGTTCGGACACCTCTATGGCGTCGGCGCCCGGCCGCTGCTCGCCAAGGCGCTGCTGGAGAACGGCATCGCCGACCCCGACCCGATCGAGATCGAGCGGCTGTTTCTGCGCTTCATCGCGCTCTACCGGGCCGACATCGCCGGCCGCAGCCTGCCCTTTCCCGGCATCCTGGATCTGCTGGTCGCCTTCCGCGCCGAAGGCTGGCGGCTGGCCGTGTGCACCAACAAGTCCGAGCCGATCGCCCGCCAGCTTCTGGACCATCTGAAAATGCTGGACCTGTTCGACGCGCTGGTCGGCGGCGACACCTTCGCGCGGTCCAAGCCCGACGCCATGCCGGTGCTCGGCGCGATCGAGCGCGCCGGCGCGCGGCTTGCCGGCTCGGTGATGATCGGCGACAGCCGGGCCGACATCGACGCGGCCCGCGCCGCCGGCATTCCGGTGGTCGCCGTCACCTTCGGCTACACCGCCGTGCCGGTGCGCGAGCTTTCGCCCGACGCGGTCATCGACCATTTCGACGAGTTGCGCTCCGCCCTCGACCGTCTCGGCCTCGGCCTCGCCGTCGGCTGAGCCCCGAGCCCAGGACCGGGCGCCGGCCAGAAAGCGGACAGAAGTCGCTCAGAAGTCGGTGAGCAGCCGCGACCAGCTTTCGGACGACAGGCCTTCCGCATAGAGCAGGTCCTGTTCGACCGCCCGGTGCAGGGCCGGCAACCGGCCTCCGAGACAGAAAAAGCCGCGATGGCGGAACGTTACATGGGCCATCGCCTGCAGCGCCGGCATCATGAAGGGCTGCGTCATGCCGCGGGCCTCCGAATAGCCCTGCCGGTCGAGATCGGCCAGCAGCGCCGCCACGGTCTCGCGCTCGCGCTCTTCAAGGCACAGCAGGTTGAGCACGCTCGCCCGCCCGCGCCCGCTGCCGCAATAGGCGGCGGCACCGATGATCGCGCCGCCGGCATCGGTCACCAGACAGAAGCGCAGCGCTCCAAGGCCCGGATTGCTCTCCACCATCCGCATCAGCCAGGCGAACTCCGCCGGATCCCAATCAGGACGGACGCTGAACCGCCCCAGCATCGGCCGGGCCTCGAACAGGAAGCGCGCCGGGCCGACGGTTTCCACGGCAAGACCCTCCGGCATCCTGGCGACAAGGCGCTTGTAGCGGCGGCGCAGGCCGGCATCGAGCAGCCGGAGCGGCGCCAGCGCCATCTGTCCCGCCTCGCTCCGCAGGGCGCGGTGCAGGCGCGGCACCTCGGCGGCCAGCGGCCGGAACAGGCGGCGCCACTCCAGGCTCTGGACCGGCAACACCCGGCCGCCGCCGGCTTTCCAGTGAACGGTGCTGGACTCCAGCGCCGTGTCGGAGAACAGGAAGTCGTGCCGCTTGCCGCGAAAATAGCGCGACAGATTGGCCGCGCCGCGCGGCCCGGTCTCGCCGACGGCCATGAAATTGCACAGCAGCCGCGCCGTCACCAATTGGCCCTCGACGCGAAAGCGCATCGGCACCGACAGGATCGCCGCGCAGACGGTGCCGCTCTCGTCCTCGAACACCCGGCTGCCGTTGTCGGACGACAGATGCGGGCTGCCGAAGCACAGCGCCTCCAGATAGGCCTCCAGCCCCGGCGCCTGCCGGCCGTCGCGAAAGGCGCTCGCGAACATCTCCGCGATACGGGCCACGTCCCGCCGCTCCATCGGCCGGCTGCACTGTTGTGTCGCGCTGCGCACCATACTGCTTCTGACGATGTGTCCGTGCATTCGCAAAGCCGCCCTCTGTTTGCGCGCAGTATGGCGCCAGGGACTTGAGCGAGACTTTACATCGGGACCGAAAACTGGGCACGGCCGGAAAAACCGCCGATGAGGTAAACCATTCGCAAATGGGTCCGCGCGGCGCATAGTGACGCAGGCACCGTCTGCCCGATCGCGGGCGACTGCGCGTTGAGACCGCCGCCGCAAGGCTGGTCGCGAAAACGATGAAGGACAGGACGCACGCGCGCGTCGGAGGACGGCCGAAACGGCCGGGCTGCGGGAAGGACCCAAATACGGGAAGGAATGGTGGGCGATACTGGGATTGAACCAGTGACCTTTCCGGTGTGAACGGAACGCTCTCCCGCTGAGCTAATCGCCCATGGCCTGTCGGCTGGTGAGGGGTATCTAAAGGAGCGGGCCGGCTTGCGCAAGGCGGAATTTGGACGCCTGTGGATTTTCCCCATGCCCGACGCCGGCAGCATGTCGCACCCGCGCATCGCCATGACGTTTTGTTGACCCCGCCCCGCTTTATTTCATGTCTGCCGGCATAATTTCGCCATACATGTATTCGCCGCCGTTTTTATTTGACAAGATTGACGGCTACTCACAAACTGCCCGCAAATAGAAGCAAAAACCTTCCATTGGACTAGGGGTCAGCCCCTCGCAGCCCGGGCACAGTGCGCATGGCAGATCAGACCACCTCCACCGAACAGCAGACGGTGGCCCTTATCCTTCTGGATCAGTTCTCGCTGATCGCCTTCACCTCGACGATCGAGCCGATCCGCATCGCCAACCGGGTGCTCGGCCAGGAGTTCTATTCCTGGAAGACCTATTCGGTGGACGGCAACCCGGTGCAGGCCAGCAACGGCTGCCATCTCTCGGTCCAGGGGTCGATCAACGACCTTGAGGACGCCGACATCACCTTGATCTGTTCCGGCGTCGACGTGGAGCGCGTACCGCTGCCCAAGGAACTGGGGACGCGGCTGCGCAAGCTGAACGCGCGCGGGCGCACCTATGGCGCGGTCTGCACCGGCTCCTATGTGCTCGCCCGCTACCACCTGCTCGACGGCCGCCGCTGTACGATCCACTGGGAGAACCTGCGCTCCTTCCGCGAGGAGTTTCCCGAGATCGAGGTCTCGGGCGACCTCTTCGCCATCGACCGCAACTGCATCACCTGCGCCGGCGGCATGGCCGCGCTCGACATGATGCTGCGCGTCATCGCCATCCAGCACGGCGCCTATCTGGCGCATGAAGTGGCGGAGGTGGCGCTCTACCAGAACATGCGCTCGGGCGAGAGCGCGCAGCGCCACGATCTGGAAAGCCGCACCGGCATTTCCAACGTCAAGATCCTCGACGCCATCCGCATCATGGACCTGCATATCGAGGATCCGCTGTCCTGCCAGCAACTGGCGATGACGGTCAACCTCAGCCCGCGCCAGTTGGAGCGGCTGTTCCGCCGCCATTTCGACTGCACGCCGGGCCAGTATTATCTCAAGCTGCGGCTGGAGACGGCGCGCGACCTGCTGCGGCGCACCAACCGGCCGGTGCTCGACGTCGCCATCGCCTGCGGCTTCGCCTCCACTTCGCATTTCACCAAGTGCTACCGGGAGCGCTACAACTGCACTCCGACGGAGGAGCGCCAGTCCTATTTCTGGGCGCAGGGCGGGCGCAAGCAGAGCGCCCGCATGGCCGGCCGGGCGCGACTGGTCACCTCGCACTGACCCGCCCGCGACGGGCGGGACAAGAGCAAAGCGGCGGCGGCCACGCATCGGCGCGCGGGGCGCACCGCCTTCCTTTTGCGTCCTCCCGCGCGCCCTCGCGTTTCGTCCTCCCGGGCGGCGCGCTCGCGTTTCGTCATCCCGCGCGCCCTCTCTTTTCGTCATCAACTCATATCGTTGAGGTGGTCTCTCGTTCTGGCGTTGAGGATGACGACGATCTTTCGCATGAGGGCTGTGAGGGCGACGATTGGCTTCTTTCCGTTTGCGATCAGCCTGTGGAAGACGG
>NZ_FYAV01000053.1:0-4223 GCF_900185745.1 Stappia sp. TSB10GB4
CCACGCCGGCCGGGCTTGAGGGAGCGGCAAGCCGAGAGGGAGATGGAGCGTTCGATCGATCACGTGAGGCGGACACGCCGTGCGACCCGACCGGCCGTCGAGGCCGTGGTTCCGTTAGGCGCCGCCCCACGCGCAACCCATCTTGGGCCATGGCGGTTCACCATGCCGCCGAAACAGGCCGGACATACGAACCGCTGTCGATCCGAGCGAGCCTCAACTAATCGCTTGCCCTCAGGGGGCCGTCCACATACGGGTCTCGCGATGCTCGCCCGGAATGACGCCGGGAGAGGCAGGCGCGAAGGGAACGGCACATCGGCAGCACATCGGCAGCACCACGACAGACAGCGAGGACGCCCACCCATGGCGGCGCGGCCTCACAGGTCGAGGGAGGTCTGTCCCTGCTGCTTCTCCTTGGGCGCCTTCTTGAAGGCGGACGAGTCGACGGCCGGCAGGCGCGGCACTTCCCGGTGTTCGAGGATCCCCTCGATGGTCAGGATCTGGAGGCGCGGAACCCGCCCGAACGCGGTGTCGGCGAAGCCGGCGGCGGCGGCCTCGGCGATCATCGGCTTGGTCGGCGGGGTCAGCGTCACGAACAGGCCGACCAGCGCCTTTTCCCGCTCGATGACGCTCTTGAGCTTGTGGATCTGGTCGACCGAGACGCCCCCGCCCTTGACCTCGACGATCGCCTTGTCGGTGCGGTTCTTCTCGGTGCGCATGTAGACGATGCCGTCGATGCCGGTGTCCGCGCCCTTCTTGCCGCCGCGAAAGGGCTGCGCGTCGGGGATGAGCGAGATCGCCCATTTCTCGAATTCGTGCTTGTCGCGGGCAGCGAGATCGCGCGCCGCGCCAATGTCCTTGGGCACGCCATAGGTGGTGAAGCGGGCATCCGTGCCGAAGGCGTCGCGCAGCCGCCGCTCGATCAGCGAGATGGCGAGATGGGTGACGTCGATGCCGATCCAGGCGCGCCCGAGCTTCTGCGCCGCATGCACGGTGGTGCCGCAGCCGCAAAAGGGATCGAGCACCACGTCGCCCGGATTGGACGAGGCGGAAACGATCCGCTCCAGCAGCGCCACGGGTTTCTGGGTCGGATAGCCGAGACGTTCTCTAGCTTGCGAGTTGACGGGAAAAATGTCCGTCCAGAGATTGTCTACGATCTCGCCTTTCTGTTCGTCCAGATAGCGAACAAGATAAGGGGTCCCTGAACGGGACCAATAGATGCGACCAGCCTCATCGATCTCAACTAATTTCTGGCGCACCACGCGCCAACCATGGGGTGGCGTGTATCCTTTATATTCATACACCAAATTTGGGCGCGGCCCCATGCTGTGTGAACGTATTATATTATCATGACGGTAACGTCTCCCGTCCTTATCCGTATGCCTATAGTGGCTTTCTTTATATGAATCGGAGTGCTCGCCATATTGCGCGTTCCAGGTCGCAGAATCCGATTTTACATAAAATAGTATAATATCGGTTACATGGCTAAATCGACCCTTAGTGTCACTATGTGCTGTTGTACGCTTCCATGTAATCTCGTTGCGAAAATTCCGCGCCCCAAAGATCGCATCCAGCAGGATCTTGAGATAGTGGCTGGCTGTGGGGTCGCAATGCAGATAGAGGCTGCCGGTCGGCTTCAGCACCCGGTGCAGTTCGATGAGGCGGATCGCCATCATCGCGAGATAGGCCATCATGGCGTTCTCGCCGAGAAAGCCGCGCATCGCCTCCAGCATGCGCGCCGCCTCGCTGTTCGGCCCTTTCAGCACCTGCCAATAGGCGTCCTCGGCGGTCTCGCCCCATTGCCAGGTGTCGTCGAAGGCCTCGATCTGCGACTGGCTCTGCGCCCCGTCCGGCGCCTTGAACAGCACATTGTAGGTGGCGTTGGAGTTGAACGGCGGGTCGAGATAGACAAGATCGACGCTCTCGTCGGCGACATGGTCGCGCAGCACGCCGAGATTGTCGCCATAATAGAGCTTGTTGGTCATCCGCCACTTTCCCCGCCGCCCCGAATTCCGTTGCGGCCGCACGGGATTCGCACCGCCGCCAGACTGTCCCGCGCCCGCCGATGATGCAAGCCCGGCCTCAATTCCTCGGGAAGCCGCGGGCCGACCAGTCCGAACGCGGCACCGGCGCGCCGACGCGGAAGGTGAAGCGCTCGACGCGGGTCACCTGCGTGTTCAATTCGCAGCGGAAGGCGAGGTCGTACCACTGGCCGCCGGCGCGGAAGGCCGCCCGGCGCGGCTCCAGCACCGTGCCGCTCTCCAGCCGGAACGAGGGCAGAAGGTCCGCGTGATAAGGGGGCGTCGCGACCCTTAGCTGCGCCCGCAACTCGGTCATGCACAACAGGTCGACACGGGCCGAGTGCGGCATGCCGTTCATCGCCGTGCGCATGCGCGGATCGTCGGAAATCTCGCGCGAGAACAGGCGAGTTGCCGTCGTACCGCCGGACAGATCCCCGGAAGACCCGCCACCGGCGCCCCTGCCGGGGCGGGCGAAGTCCAGCCCGCCGGAGCCCGGCGTCGTCGCGGCGATGGCCCGTGCCACCGCCTCGGCCCGCGCGCGGGGATCGGCGGGCGCCTCGGCAAGGCGGGCGATCTCCTCCGGCTTTGCCCGTGGCAGGCCGATGCCCTCGCCGATCACGTCGCCGATCTCGTCACCGATCTCGTCACCTGGTGCCGCCAGCGCCTCGGGCGCTTCCACACCCGTCGCTGTCTCCGTCTCGGTGCGGCCCGGATCGGTCAGCGCCGCCACCTCCGTCTCTGTCTCCGTCTCTGTCTCCGGCTCCGGCTGCTCAGCCGGCGCGTCAGCCGTCTCCATCTCCGTCTCCGGCGCGGCGGCCTCCTCTTGCGGCGCGCCTTCGCCAGCCTGCTCACCAGCCTGCTCACCAGTCTCAGTGCCAGCCTCAGTGTCAGTCCCGGCGGGCGCCTCGTCCGCCTGCGCTTCCCCGCCTGCGTCGGGCGTGGGCTCGCTGGGAGGGTCGGTGCTCTCGCGCGCGGCGATCTCGCCGTCCCGCTCAGCGCCGCCGCTGTCCTCCTCGGCGAATTCGGTGACGGGGATGAGCACGCGCGGCGCCGCGGCCGTCTCCGACTGGGGGAGGGGCGGCTCCTGCGGCTCGGGCGGCGTCTCCGCGGCCGGTTGCTCCTCTTGCTCCGCGTCCTCGGCAGCCGGCTCCTCTGTGGGCTCCTCTTCCGGGGCGGGCGGGGGCGGCGGCTCGGCCTGCGCCCCCTCCTCCTCCGCCGGCTGGTCCTCGTCCCGCGCGGGCGGCGGCGGGGCGACCAGCACCACCTCGATCGGCTCGTCGGTGACGGGCGGCAGCACGCGCGCCGCCTCCGGGCCGAGCAACACCAATGCGGCAATCGCCCCGTGCAGCAGCAGCGACAGGGCAAGGCCGGCGCCGATCCGCTCGCGCCCGGCCGGCCCCTCGCCCGGTTGCCTCGCGGCCTCGCCGGGGGCGAGTTCGGCCGCGACATCCGGCATAGCGGCGGGCGCGGCAGGAGACACAACGGCGGGCACGGCAGGAGACACGACGGGGGGCGCGGGCACGGCGTCGCCCGCCCGCTCGCCCGGCGGCGAGGGGAAAAACCCCGGCTCCTCAGTGTCGCTCGGCTGTCTCAGGGTCGGGCCCCGTCTCTCCGGTTGGTGGGTCGGGCCGCGTGTGTCGCCCGCCCGCTGCTACGCCTACCCCAGCTTCGGGGAAAAAGGGAGGCGGCAAACGCGCGCCGCCCCGCTCTCGCGCGAGCGTGATCGATGGTACGCCCCTCCCTGCGTCCTCCGGCGCGGCAGTCCCTCCCCGCGTCCTCCGGCGCGCAAACCCCTCCCTGCGTCCTCCGGCGCGGCAGTCCCCTCCCCGCGTCCTCCCGGACGGCGCGCGAGCGCCGAGCCGGGACCGGCGAGCCGAGAGCCTATGGGGCGCGCTCCCGGCCGTCCCCACACCCGCCGTGGCTCGCCGGTTCCGGATCTCGCGATGCCCGTCCGGGGAGACGCGGGGAAAGGTCGAGTGCGACAAACCTCCGCTGAGGAGGCCAATGGTTCCCGGTTCGCGCTCACGCGCGACCGGGACGACATCCGAGAGGGAGGAATGGCCTCACATCCTCTCGGCCGTCATCAACTCATATCGTTGAGGTGGTCTCTCGTTCTGGCGTTGAGGATGACGACGATCTTTCGCATGAGGGCTGTGAGGGCGACGATTGGCTTCTTTCCGTTTGCGATCAGCCTGTGGAAGACGG
>NZ_FYAV01000052.1:0-32982 GCF_900185745.1 Stappia sp. TSB10GB4
GTCTCTCCGGCGGCATCAACCCCGTGGAGTTGGAAGAGATGCTTGGACGTGTCCATGCCGATGCGCGTAATCTCGTTCATTGGGCGGCTCCTTCGATGTGTTGGGACCATCATCTTGGCGCAAAACGGCGCCGGATGGGGGCCGTCCACCCCAACGGGATCTGAGCAGCATCAGCGTTCCCACCCTGTGGGGCCTTCTCGATGCCTATGCGGCCGCGCGGCCCGACGACCGGGCCTTCCTCTATCTCGGGCCGGAGAATGTCGAGCAGGAGGCGCTCACCTACGCCGAACTGCACCGGCTGGCGCGCATCTACGGCCAGCGGCTGCGGCAGCACACCCGCCCCGGCGACCGGGCGATCCTGATGTTCCCGACCGGCCTTGCCTTCGTCGTCGCCTTCTTCGCCTGCCATTTCGCCGGCGTGGTGCCGGTGCCGATGGTGCCGCTGAAGGGCGCGCGCCTGCGCAACACCGTGCATGCCATCGCCGAGAACGCGGCCGCCGCCGTGGTGTTCAGCAATCTCGACCAGGCTTCGCTGGTCCATGCCCAACTCAGCCCGCTGCCGAGCTATCGCGGTGCCGCCTTCATCGCCGTCGATCTCGACGAGACAGGCGCAGCGCCGACGGCTGACCCGCATGAGGCGCTGCCGCATGAACTCGCCTTCATCCAGTACACGTCCGGCTCCACCTCGGTGCCGCGCGGCGTGATGGTGAGCCACGCCAATCTTGCCGCCAATCTGGAGATGATGGCCGAGGCCTTCGGCAATGACGACAGCCCGACCTATGTCGGCTGGGCGCCGCTCTATCACGACATGGGGCTGATCGCGAACGTGCTGGAGCCGTTCTATCTCGGCACGTTCTGCATCCTGATGTCGCCCAATCTCTTCGCCCACCGGCCCTGGCTGTGGCCGAAGGCGATCAGCGACTATCGCGCGGTGGTCAGCGGCGGACCGAACTACGCCTATGACCTGTGTATCGAGCGCCGCGACCTGATCCTCGACGCAGGGCTCGACCTGTCGTCCTGGAAGCTCGCCTTCAACAGCGCCGAGCCGGTGCGCGCCGGTACGCTTCAGCGTTTCAGCGAGGCCTTTGCCGGCATCGGCTTCCGGCCGCAGACCTTCTATCCCTGCTTCGGCATGGCGGAGGCGACGCTGCTGATCACCGGCGGCAGCCGCAGCGAGGTGCCGATCCTGCGCCCGGTCAGCCGTGCCGGCCTTGCGCGGGGCTCGGCCCTCGCGCCGATCGACGAGAAGGACGAGACGCAGGCGATCGGCTGCGGCCGGGCGCTGCGCGACGAGACGCTGCGCATCGTCGACCCCGAGACCTTCGACGCCATGCCCGACGGCGAGATCGGTGAGATCTGGGTTGCCGGCCCACATGTGCCGCTCGGCTATTTCGACAATGAGGAGGTCTCGCAGCGCACCTTCCACGCGCGCATCAAGGGCGAGGAAAACGGCGAGCGCTACCTACGCACCGGCGATCTCGGCTTCGTTCTGGACGGCGAGCTCTATGTGACGGGCCGCCACAAGGACCTGATCATCGTCCGCGGCCACAACGTCTATCCGCAGGACATCGAATATGTCGCGGAGCGCGCCTGGCCGGGGCTCAAGACCAATTCCGGTGCCGCCTTCGCGATCGAGGATCCGGACAGCGGCATCCAGACGCTGGTTCTCGCTCAGGAGGTGCGGATGGGCAATCGCCAGTCGATCGACATCGACGCGGCGACGCGGGCGATCCGCCAGGAGATCCTGCGCGAGGCCGACGTGACCTTCCACAAGATCGTCCTGCTGGAGCCGGGCTCCATCCCCAAGACCTCAAGCGGCAAGATCCGCCGGGCCGAAACCCGCAAGCGCTATCTCGACGAGACCCTGGCGATCCTTATGAGGCGGGCGGCGCCGGCTTCCGATGCCGAGCCCGCGAAGGCGGCGAGCGGCGACGACTGAGGGAACTGACGATGAGGCGAAGGAGGGCCGCCCGCGGCTCCAGGCCTTCGCCACCGAGGCGAGGTGAGACGGGACCATGTCCGAGGACAAGCAGCCGGTGATGTCGCGCGAGGCGATCGCGGCGGTGATCGGCAAGACGCCGTTTGCGATCTGGGTCGGGGCGAGCCTCGACACCTATCGCCACGGCGAGGTCGAGATCAGCATCCCGATGCGCCGCGAGCTGACCCAGCATCACGGCTTCGGCCACGGCGCGGTCATCGGGTTCCTGGCCGACAGCGCCTGCGCCTGGGCGGCCGCCTCCGTCGCCGGCGATGTCGTCACCTCCGAATACAAGCTGAACATGTTCGCGCCCGCCGTCGGCCAGACCCTCGTCGGCCACGGCCAGGTGCTCCACTACGGCGGCCGCCATGCCGTCTGCCGCGCCGATGTCTACGCCCTTGCCGGCTCGCGCAAGAAGCTGGTGGCGACCGCGCTCGCCACGATCTTCCAGGTCAAGCCTTAGAGCGAGTTTCCGATCCACCCCAACCAGGAGTTCGCGCCATGCAGCATGTTGAAAGCACTCTCGGTCCCGACATTCCGATCGTGGTCTGGTCGCCCGCGGACGGTGCCCCGGTCGGCCTTGCGGAGCTGACGGCCTATCTGGCTGATGCCAAGGACCGGATCTCCGCGCAGCTCGACGAGAACGGCGGCGTCCTGCTGCGCGGGTTCGATTGCGTCCACACCTCCGGCGACTATCAGAAGGTGCTCGACGTGGTCGCGCCCGACCTGATGGACTATGTCGGCGGCACCTCGCCGCGCAAGGTCGTCAACGGCCGCATCATGACCGCGACCGAGATCCCCGGCTCCTACTCGATCCCGCTGCACCAGGAGATGTCCTACACCGACAATTCGCCGGACCGGATCTCGTTCTTCTGCGAGCGCCCGCCGCAAGAGGGCGGCCAGACCACCATCGGCGATATGCGCGCCATCACCCGGGCGATCGACCCGAAGGTCCGCGAGCGCTTCGAGGCCCATGGTGGCGTCCAGCTCTGCCGCAACCTGCCGCTGCCGGAAAAGGTCGCCTCCCGGCCGGGCGTGCCCAAGACCTGGCACGAGGTCTTCGCCACCGACCGGCGCGAGGAGGCCGAGAAGGTCGCCGCGAAATCCGGCTGGCGCTACGAGTGGCTGGACGACGGATCGATGCAGCTCTGGCAGGAGGTGCGCCCCACCACCCGTCAGCACCCGCGTTCCGGCGATGATGTCTGGTTCAACCAGGTCCACATCTTCTCGCCCGTCTCCGCGCTGAAATGGGCCCGGCTCGACGGCCGCACCGAGGCCGCCGACCGGCTGGCGCGGGCGCTGGAGGAGGCGCCGCAGCTTCTCGACCACATGCGCTATGGCGACGGCAGCGAGATCTCGGCCGAGGACGTGCTGCACATCTATGACGTGCTGCTGGAAAACGAGAAGCCGGTGCAGTGGCGGAAGGGCGACGTGCTCGTCCTCGACAACATCCTCGTCGCGCATGGCCGCAAGCGTTTTTCCGGCGACCGCAGCGTGCTCACCGCCTTGATCCAGCACGCCCACTGAAACGAGAGCCTGCGGCCCGGTGGCCTGTCCGCCGGACCCGCCCCCATCCGAACGGGAGACAGCCATGCTGAAGACGGTTTCCAGCACCAAGTCCGGCGAGGCACAGGACGAGATCGCCGCCGAGGAGCGGCGGCTGCGCGTGCAGCTTGCCGAGTTCTACCATCTCGTCGCCTATCTCGGCTGGACCGAGATGATCTTCAACCACATCTCGCTGCGCGTGCCCGGCCCGGATCGTCACTACCTCGTCAATCCCTTTGGCCTGCACTACGAGGAGATCACTCCGGACAACCTCGTCAAGGTCGATGTCGAGGGGAACCTGGTCGAGCCGTCGGACTATCCGGCCAACCGGACGGGTTTTGCCCTGCACGGGGCGATCCACGAGGCGCGCGACGACATCCACTGCATCGCCCACACGCACACGACGCCGATCTCGGCCATCGCGCTGAAGGAGGGCGGCTTCACCTATGACGACTTCTACGGCGCGCAGCTCTTCGGCCGGGTCGGGTATCACGCCTTCGAGGGGGTGACGGTCTTTGCCGACGAGCGCCCGCGCATGGTCGCGAGCCTCGGCGACAAGAGCGTGCTGGTGCTGCGCAACCACGGCATCGCGGTCGGCGAACGCGACGTGCCGCGCACCTTCTGGCTGCTCTACAACGCGCAGCGCGCGGCCGAGATCCAGTGCCAGGCCGGCATGCTGCCCGGCGCCAACACCCCGCTCACCGACGAGGTGCGCCACCGCAGCGCGGCAGCGGCGGAAGAGCTGATCGCAGGCGATGCCTTCGCCGCCAAGCTCTTCGACGCGATGATGCGCAAGGTGCGCCGCGACCGCGGTCCGCTCTGGGCCAGGGACACCGGCACCGACCGGCTGGAATAGGCGGCGCCCGTGGTCGGCGAGACAGTCCGATCTCGAAATCGCGGAGGATCAGGTCCCGTGTCACTGCAACAGAGAAACAATCCCCCAACCCGTCCAGGGGCCCTGTCCCAGCGGGAGCGGGCGGCAGGGTGGGCGAGTACCCATCGGGTCCATCTCGGCATGCCGCACCTTGCCTTCAGCGGCCTGTCCGAAGCCTGGTTGCTGAAGGAACTGGGCCATCGCCACTGGATCCAGCTTGCGCGCATGGCCGAGCACGACTTCCCCGACTTCTACGACGAGGCGGGACACACGGTCTATGCTGCCTTCCGCTCGGTACGGATCGAGGGCGCGCGCTTCGACCTTGCCAAGGAGAACGACACGCTGGTGATCCGCTCCAGCCTGTTCCGCCTGTCGCGCACCCAGGTGCAAAGCGAGCACCGGCTCAGCATCGGCGGGGCGCTGCTCGGCATCGTGCGCATGGTCTCCGTCTTCGTGCATCGCAACGGCCAGACCTCGAACCGCTCGGTGGTTCGGGTCGAGATCCAGGGTCTGCCGCCGGTCTCGCAGGCCAGCAAACCGGATCTGTCGGGCGTCGACGGCAACCTGTGGATCTGGGACGACGGGGCTGCGGCCACCGCCGATCACCGGCCACAGCTCTTCTTTCCCTGTCCCTCGCAGGATTTCAACGGCGCCGGCTTTCTCTATTTCGCCAATGTGCCGGCCTTCGTCGACCGGGCGGAATGGAACGTCGATCCGGACTTTGCCCGCAACGCCATCACCCGCTGGCGCAGCGTCGCCTATCACGCCAACATCGACCCCGGCGAGGCGATCTCCATCGAACTCGTCGACTTCGAGCGCGACGATCTGCTGTGGCGCCATCGCGGCCGTGTCACCCGCGCCACCGACGGCAAGCATATGGCCGACGTCCTGAGCGTGCGCAGCCGCGTCGAGGTCGCCGGCTCGCGGCGCGCGCCTGCGCATCGGGAGGTCGAGTGCCGCGACCGGTCGGATTGCCCGGGCTGAGCCGACCGTCCGCGGGGCGACTGGATAGGGCCACGGGAGGTTGCCGGCGCCGGCGCGGCTGGCGGCCATGCAGGTCTGGGTCCCTTGCCTCCCGCCATCTTGCGTCCGGTCAGTCGCGATTTCCCTTCGTGGTTGTCACATTGCAAATTTTACATCGCTACGTTGTCGTGCTACCCCTCTCCTGGTCCCACCGAACCGCGGACACTCTGTAAGCTCATGCCGTTTCAAGGCAAATCCGTCCGGATGGCGGAAGCGGGCAGGCCGCTGCCGGCCATATTGCGTTCGTCCCGTTCTGGCTGTGGGTCGGCCTCGCCCTGTGGGAGATATTGATGACACAGTCCGTGCTGCGGCGGATCGAGGAACTGGCCTTCGATCAGGGCGACCGCGTCGCGATGGAGGAGGGGCCGCGCCGACTGACCTATGCCGGCCTGCACGAGGCGATCCGCAGGGCCGGCCGCCAGGGCCTTGCCCGCTCCGCTCCCGGGCTTGTCGGGATCAACGGCCGCCCGTCGATCGAGGCGGGCGTCGGCCTTCTCGCCGCAATGGCCTCGGGCGATGTCGCCGTGCCCGTCGACGAGCGCCTGCCGCTCGCCCGCCAGCAGGCGCTACTCGACTGGTGCGGCAGCTTGAGCGACCAGCGGGAGATTGCCGGCATTGTCGCGGAGCTCGACGGCAAGGTGCCGCTGCCGGATCCCTCAAGCGGCATCACGCCGCGCGCCGCGCGCCAGGCCGCCTATATCGCCTTCACCTCCGGCACCACTGGCGAACCCAAGGCCATCGAGGGCACGATGGAGGGCATCGACCATTTCATGGCCTGGCAGTCGGGCCTCGTCGGCAGTTTCTGCGTGGCGCCGCGGGTGTCCTGGCTGACGCCGCTCTCCTTCGACGTGATGTATCGCGACCTCTTGCTGCCGCTGGTGACCGGCGGCACGCTGGTCATTCCCGATGCCGAGGCCGGGTTCAACATCGCTTCCGGCTGGCACTGGCTGGCGGCGCAGGGGATCGACATCGCCCATGTGGTGCCCTCCATCGTCTCCGCCTGGCTGACCTCCGGCGATCTGCCGCAGCTCGACGTCCGCGCCCTGTTCTTTGCCGGCGAACCTTTGAAGGTGCCGCTCGTTGCCGCCCTGCGTCGCCGCTATGCCGGACGCATCTACAATCTCTACGGCCCCTCGGAAGGCACGATGGCGAAGTTCTGTCGCCTGATCGATGAAGGCTGCCCGACGCGCGGCGCGCTCTATCCGGTCGGCCGTCCCATCGGCGAGGACGTGTCCTTCGACCTTGCCGAAAGCGGCGAGATCGTGCTGGCGTCGCCCTACCTGACCAACGGTTACCGGCGCCGTGACGGGACGGCCGATCCGTTCCCGCAAGCCCGGCCGGGCTGGTACGCCTATCACACGGGAGACCGGGGCGAGGTTATCGGCGACGATCTCTTCCTGCTCGGCCGCCTCGACACCCAGATGAAGATCAACGGCATCCGCATCGAGGCCGGCGAGGTGGAACGCCTTGCCGAGGCTTGCGCGGGCGTCACGCGCGCGGTTGCCGTCAAGCTGTCGCCGCCCGAGGTGCCGGGCGAGACGCTCGCCCTGTTCTGGCAAGGCGCGCCGGACCTGCAACCGGCCCTGCGGGAGCGGCTCTCCGATGCCCTGCATCCGGCGGTGATGCCCTCGCTTTACCGGCGGATCGAGAGTTTCCCCGTCACCTTGAACGGCAAGGTCGACCGCGCAGCCCTCTCGGCGCAGGCGGCTGCGGCGCTTGCCGAGGAACAGACGGGCCTTGCCGAGACGGGTGAGGGCGACCCGGCGGAGCGTCACGTTCAGCAGGTGATCTCGCAGGTGCTGCGCCGGCCCTGCGGCCTCGATACGGATTTCATCGGCCTTGGCGGCAATTCGCTGATGTTCGGCCTGATCGCCCTGCAACTGGAAACCGCGTTCGGCATCGCCATTCCCCAGCCGCGCTTCTACGAGGCCGGCACGCCGCGGGCCATCGCCGCATGGTTTCTCGAAAATGGCGGGCAGCTCCGCCAGACTGCGGACAACGGGAATGCGGCCGGCGCCCCCGCCTTGCCGGACGCGGCGGAAGAGGATTATCGGCCGCTCACCAGCCGCCAGCAGACGATCTTCGACATCTTCTGCAAGGACATTTTCGGCGCGGCCATCAACATGATCCTGCAGATGCCGTTCCGCGCCGCCGAGGCCGAGCGGTTGAAGCGCGTCCTGCTGCGCCTGACCGAGCTCAACGACTGCTTCCACCTGCGCTTCCGCCGCGACGGCGAGACGCTGCTGCAGACCATGGTTTCGACCGGCTTCGGTCCTGGCGATTTCGAGGAGGTCGCGGCGGACGATGCCGAGTTCGACCGGCTTTCCACCGCCTTCGGCGAGCGGACCTTCGATCTGGGCGGCGAGCGGCCCTTTCGGATCCTGCTGCTGACCAGCCCGTCGGGTGCCGGCCGCCTCGTCCTGTCCATGCACCACCTCATCAGCGACGGCATGTCGCGCGAATATATCCGCCGCGACATCGAGGACGCGCTGGCCGGTGCGCCGGTGCCGGTGCGCGGGCCGTTCCGCTCGGTCCTTGCCGCCGAGACCGGTGACAGCCGCGCCCGCGCCACCGCCTTCTGGCATGCGCAGATCGCGGCCGCGCCGCCGATGCCGCGCTTCGTCTCCGGCCTCGATCGGAAGAACCTCTCGGCACGCATGCTCACCGTGCCGCTCGGCGTCGATCACGATGCCCTGCTGGCCCATGCCCGGGCGCTCAATGCCAGCGTCTTTCCCTATCTGATGGCGCATTTCTACCGGGCGATGGCCGCCCATTGCGGTGTCTCGGACCTGATCATCCGGGTGACGACCCATGGGCGCTACCGCCCGGAACTGCTGGACACGCTGGGCCTGCTGTTCAGCGCCGTGCCGCTGCGGATCGATGGGGCGGGGCAAAGCACGCCGGCCATCGTCGCCGGCCTGTCGCGTCTGCTGGAGGCCGCCCGCGAGCACCAGGATGTCTGCTTCCGCGACCTTGCCCGCCTGATCGGCGAGCCGGACGACGCGCATCTCCACCCGGTCACCGGTATCAGCTTCGCGCTCGACGGCTACGATGTCAGTGAGGCGATGCCGGCCGGCCTGTCCCTCGACGCGATCCCGCAGGTCGTCCGGGCCTCGCTGCCGCATGAGGCGCTGGTCTTCGCCCGCACCTATAGCGACGGCTGCGTGCTGCGGTTCCTCTACCGCCCCAAGGCCTTTTCCGACGCCGATATCCGGTCCATTGCCGGCCACATGCGCGAGACGATCGCGGAGGAACTGGTGGAGGCGGCACAGGCGCAGGAAGCGGTCCTCTGCGCCGTGCGGCGGGTTTGACGGTGGCCGGAGCGCCGCGCATCCCTGCCGAGCACCGCGTTAATCGCCCCAGGGCCAGCGAAAAATGCTAGTTTTCCGCAGGATGCCGTGGCAAGCGGATATCAGGTGATGCACAGCGGTCGGGACTGAGACTTGCGCAAGGACACATCGAGGACGGATTCCCTTGCGGGCCCTACGGCGGTGGACGGGGTCTTCCGCGCGGTGCGCTCAGCGCTGTTCGGTGTCGCGCTGGTCAGCCTGCTGGTCAATCTGCTGATGCTGACCGGCCCGCTCTACATGCTGCAGGTCTATGACCGGGTCCTCGCCAGCGGGTCGGTTCCCACGCTCCTGGTGATCAGCGGCTTCGCCCTTGTGCTCTATGCCGTCTTCGGCCTGCTGGAGGGCCTGCGCTCGCGCATCCTCTCGCGCATCGGCCAGCGCATCGACGCGCGGCTGTCGGGCCTCGCCTTCATCGTCTCCAGCCGGCTGCCGCTGCGCCTGGGCGCGGGCGCGGCAAAGCTGCGACCGGTGCAGGATCTCGATGCGGTTCGCACCTTCATGTCCGGCCCCGGACCCTCGGCGATCTTCGACCTGCCGTGGATGCCGGTCTATTTCGCGCTGCTGTTCCTTTTCCATCCGCTGCTTGGCTGGCTCGCCATCGGCGGCGCGGTGCTGATCTGCATCCTGATCGGCCTCAACGAGGCGACTTCGCGCAAGCCGGTCTCGGAGGCGGCGCGGGCGTCCAGCCGCCGCGCCGCGGTGGAAGAGGCCGGCCGCCGCAACGCCGAGGCGCTCGGCGCCATGGCGATGGAAGGCGCCCTGATGCAGCGCTGGGAGCGCGAGAACGAGGCCTTCCTGGACGTACAGCGCCGGGCGCAGGACTGGTCCGGCTTCTTCGCCACCGCCATCAAGACCGTGCGCTTCCTGTTGCAGTCGGCGGTGCTCGGTCTCGGCGCCTGGCTCGCCATCCTGCACGAGGTGTCGCCGGGCGTCGTCATCGCCGGGTCGATCCTCACCTCCCGTGCGCTCGCCCCGGTGGAACAGGCGGTCGCCCACTGGCGATCCTTCGCCGCCGCCCGTCTCGGCCGCCGGCGCCTGCGCGAGGTCTTCGCCAAGCTCGCCGACGCCGACATGGAGCGCCTGGAACTGCCCCTGCCGCAGCGCGGACTCACTGTCGAGCACCTGGCCTGCGGCCCCGCCGGCATGAACCGGCCGGTGGTGCAGGGGGTTGCCTTCGAGCTTGCCGCCGGCGACGGCCTCGGCATCATCGGCCCCTCCGGTTCGGGCAAGTCGACGCTCGCCCGCGCGCTGGTCGGCCTGGCGCCTCCGCTGCACGGGGCGGTGCGCCTCGACGGCGCGGAACTGTCGCAATGGCCGCCGGCCCACCGCGGCCGCATCATCGGCTACCTGCCGCAGGACGTGCAGCTCTTCGACGGCACGGTGACGGAGAACATCGCCCGCTTCGAGCCCGATGTGGAGGCCGAGGCGGTGGTCGAGGCCGCGCGCATGGCCGACATCCACGACTTCGTCACCGGCCTGCCGGAGGGCTACAACACGCTGATCGGCTCGGAAGGCATGATGCTGTCGGGCGGGCAGCAGCAGCGCATCGCGCTGGCCCGCGCCCTGTTCCGCAAACCCTTCCTGGTGGTTCTGGACGAGCCGAACTCCAATCTCGACTCCGACGGCGAAGCGGCGTTGACCAGAGCCATCCGCGAGATCCGCGCCGCCGGTTGCATCGTCGTCGTCATCGCCCACCGGCCGAGCGCCATTGCCGCCGTCGACAAGGTCCTGTGCCTGCGCGACGGGCGCATGGCCGCGTTCGGGCCGAAGGAGGAGGTGCTGAAGCGCGTCGTCGCCCCGGTGCCGCAGTCGGGGGTGGCGTGAGATGACCCACCCGATGGACAGGGCGGCAGACAGGACGACAAACGCAGCGTCAGGCACCGCCTCCGCGGTCGATCGCCAGTTGACCCGCAGCGTGCGCCGCCATCTGCTGGCCGCGCTGCTGGTCTCGGTGCTACTGGTCGGCGGCTTCGGCGGCTTTGCGGCGCTGGCGCGGATTTCCGGAGCGGTGGTCGCGCCCGCCACCGTCGTGGTGGAGAGCAATGTCCGCCGCATCCAGCATCAGGAAGGCGGGATCGTCCGCGAGATCGCCGTGGAGAACGGCGACCGCGTCGCCGCCGGCGACCTGCTCGTGCGCCTCGACGACACGGTGACCCGCGCCAATCTCGCCGTGGTCTCCCGCCAGCTCGTCGACCTCTATGCCCAGGAGGCCCGCCTTGTCGCCGAGCGCGACGGACTTGACGTCGCCACCTTCAACGAGCGCGCCCGCGGCCTTGCCGACGACGACCAGTTGGCTCTGGTCGAGGAGAGCCAGACGAGCCTGATGCAGGCGCGGCGCAACTCCATCGCCGGCCGCAAGGATCAGCTCGCCGAGCAGATCGTCCAGTATCGCAGCCAGATCGAGGGGCTGGACTCGCAGCTTTCCGCCAAGGGCGAGGAGATTGCCCTGATCGAGGACGAATTGGTCGATCTCACCGCCTTGCTCGAAAAGCGTCTCGTCGCCCGCGCCCGCGTCACCGCCCTGCAGCGGGACCGCACCCGTCTCCAGGGCGAGCATGGCGGGCTCGTCGCCAAGATCGCCGAGGTCAATGAGGCGATCAGCGAGCGGCGCATCCTGATGCTGCAGATCGACGAGCAGTCCCGCGCCGAAGTGCTGGAGCAGTTGCAGGACACCCGCGCCCGCATCGCCCGGCTGGAGGAGCAGAAGATCGCCGCCGAGGACCAGCTTCGCCGCGTCGAGATCCGCAGTCCGCATGCCGGGACGGTGCACCAGTTGGCCGTGCACACGGTCGGCGGCGTCGTCGCCTCCGGCGAGACCCTGATGTTGATCGTGCCGCAGGGCGATCTTCTGGTGATCGAGGCGCAGGTGCAGCCGCGCGACATCGCGCAGATCGTGCCGGGACAACAGGCGCGCGTCCGCTTCCCCGGCTTCGACCAGCGCACGACGCCGGAACTCGCCGCCCATGTGCGCACCATTTCCGCCGACCTTGCCCGCGATGCCGTCACCGGCGCGCGTTATTACATCGTCCGTCTGGTCATTCCGGACGAGGAACTGTCGCGTCTCGACGGCGGGCTGCTGGTGCCCGGCATGCCGGCGGAAGCCTTCATCACCACCGAGGAGCGCACGATCCTCTCCTATCTGGTGCGCCCGGTCACCGACCAGATCGCCCACGCCCTGCGCGAGCGGTAGGCGAGGTCCGGTCAGGCGAGATCGGTTCGGGCAAAGTCTTCACCCTTGTAGAGCAGGGCAGTGCCGTGGACTCTGGCGCAGGCATGCGAGAAGCAGTCGCCGAAGTTGAGGGCCGCCGGATGGCCGACCATCTTTCCATAGGCCGCAGCCGCCAGAAGGGCCGCTTCTCCGATCTCGCGGGTGATGGGAACCTCGGTTGCTCCGATTTCGGACAGGAAGTCGTCGACAAGGTCCCGCGCGGCGGCGATCATTTCGGCATCGGAGCGCTGCTGGACGCCTCTGTCGCGTGATGCGGCGCGCGCCAGCGCGAGAACCGCCTCGAACCGCACGAGCGGGGAGGCCAGCAACAGGCTCGGACTGTCGGCCATGCGCTGGGCAATCCGCTCCCAGCCGGTCTCCTGGTTGAGGACGGCGACGATGGCCGATGCGTCGACGAACATCAGTCCTCGTCCCACATCTCGTCGCTGAAGCGTTTCATGTCGAAGTCGGGATTGGGCAATCCCAGCCGGCTCGCCCGGTCCTGCAGCTCCGCCAGTCTTTCGGCCAGCGGCACGGACTTGCGCCGCCTGGCGATTTCGTGGCGCAGGGCGGTTCGAACGGCTTCCGTCTTGCTCGGGGCGTTGGTCAGTTTCGCCAGTTCCTCGGCAAGGGCGGCAACACCGTCATCGCGAATGTAAAGCGGCATCGAAGCCTCCGGCAGATGGTCTCGCCAGGAGACACTATTGTATATCCACCTTGAATATTCAACAGTCCTGCGAAGAATCGCTCACGTCAGGGGCCGCTTGACGTCCCCGTCCTTCCCTCCTATCGTGCCGCAAAATTCGTTGGGGTGCCCTGACCGGCTGAGAGACGCGCAACGCGTCAACCCACTGAACCTGATCCGGGTCATGCCGGCGTAGGGAACGAATGTCAGCCTTAACGGCCGCAAGGCCGGGCCTTGCCGCAACATCGCGGCCATCCGTCTCCCGAAAACCGCTGTCCGGATCGTGTCTTTGACGCAGGCGTCGTTCCCCTTGTCCGGGCGCGCGCCCAGCACGAGCGGGAACGTCGTGGCCAGCAACACGAAACCGGAACAGGCCGCAGGCGGCGCGGGCAGAGGGGCGGCCATCGCCCCCGCCATTGCGCTGACCATCGCCGGCTCCGACAGCAGCGGCGGCGCCGGCATTCAGGCGGACCTCAAGACCTTCTCCGCGCTCGGTGTCTATGGCGCCAGCGTCATCACCGCGATCACCGCGCAGAACACCCGCGCGGTGACGCATATCCACGACGTGCCGCTCGACGTGGTCGCCGGCCAGATCGCTGCCGTTCTCGACGATCTCGACGTCGGCGCGGTGAAGATCGGCATGCTGTCCTCGCCGGAGATCGTCGCCTGTGTCGCCGCCGCGCTCGCCGATTATGCCGGGCCGGTGGTGCTCGATCCGGTCATCGTCGCCAAGTCCGGCGCCAAGCTGCTGCGCGAGGAGGCGATCGCCGCCTTGAAGGAGCAGTTGCTGCCCCGCGCCACCGTGATCACCCCGAACCTGCCGGAAGCCGCGAGCCTGCTCGGCGAGGCGCCGGTGCGCGATCCGGCGGAGGCCGAAAGGCAGGGCCGTGCCCTGCTGGCGCTCGGGCCGGCCGCCGTCCTGATGAAGGGCGGGCACGGCGAAGGGGCGCAGTGCACCGACCTGCTTCTTGCCGCTGGCGAGCCGCCGCGCGCCTTTACCGCCGAGCGGATCGAGACCCGCAACACCCACGGCACCGGCTGCACGCTGTCCTCGGCGATTGCCGCCGGGCTCGCGAAGGGCCTGCCGCTCGCGGCGGCCGTCGCCGAGGCGCATTCCTGGCTGCATGCGGCGATCGCGGCCGCCGACACCCTGCGTGTCGGCTCGGGCCACGGTCCCGTGCACCATTTCCATGCTCTGTGGCAGGAGGCGGCACGATGAAAGTCTCCGTCATCGGCGGCGGCGTCGTCGGCCTCTGCGTTGCCACCGTGCTCGCCGAGCGCGGGTTCGAGGTCACCCTGTTCGAGCGTGCCGAGGCACCGGGCCCTGCCTCCTGCTCCTGGTGGGCGGGCGGCATGCTCGCCCCCTGGTGTGAGGGCGAGAGCGCCGAGGAGCCGGTGGTCCGGCTCGGCCGCGACGCCATCGCCTGGTGGTCGCAGCGCGTCGGCGGCGTCGTCCTCAATGGCAGCCTCGTCGTCGCCCCGCCGCGCGACACGGCGGACCTGCGCCGCTTCGCCCGCCTGACCGAGTGCCACGAGAGCGTCGACGGTGCGCGCATCGCCGAACTGGAGCCGGACCTTGCGGGCCGTTTCCGTCAGGGTCTGTTCTTCGCCGGCGAAGGCCATCTCGACCCGCGCCGGGCGCTCGCTGATCTCGTCGCCCGGCTGCAAGGGCTCGGCGCCGACCTGCGCTTCAACACGGACATGCTGCCGCAGGATGCGCCGGGCGACCAGGTGATCGACTGCCGCGGCCTTGGTGCGGCAGTGGATGTGCCGGAGCTGCGCGGCGTCAAGGGCGAGATGCTGGTGCTGCATGCTCCGGACGTGTCGCTGTCGCGGCCCGTGCGCCTGCTGCATCCGCGCATCCCGCTCTATGTGGTGCCGCGCGGCGAGGGGGTGTTCATGGTCGGCGCCACCATGATCGAGAGCAGCGAGCGCTGGCGCATCACCGCCCGCTCGATGATGGAACTGCTCGGCTCCGCCTATACGCTGACACCGGCCTTTGCCGAGGCCGAGATCCTGGAAACCGGCGTCGATGCGCGTCCGGCCTTCCCGGACAACCTGCCGCGCCTGTTGCGCGACGGCCGGATCCTGCGCGCCAACGGCACCTATCGGCACGGCTACCTGCTGTCGCCGGCGCTGGCGCAGCAGGTCGCGGCCCTGCTTCTGGAACCTGAAACCGAACCGGAGTTCTTCCATGGCCATAACCGTCAACGGCGCTCCGCTTGAGCTTGCGCCGGGGTCGCTGGCCGCGATCCTCGAGGCGCTCGACTATGGCGACGCCATCGTCGCCACCGCCCTCAACGGCGATTTCGTTCCGGCCGAGGAGCGCGCCGACACGCAGGTGCGCGACGGCGACCGGGTCGAGATCCTCGCCCCCATGCAGGGAGGCTGACCCATGCCCATCTTCTACGGCGAAACCGTCGAAAGCCCGCTGCTGCTCGGCACCGCGCTCTATCCCTCCCCGGCGATCATGGCAGAGGCGGTGCGCGCCAGCGGCTGCGACATCGTCACCGTGTCGCTGCGGCGCGAGTCCGGCTCCGGCCGCGCGGGCCAGGACTTCTGGGGCTTCATCCGCGACCTCGGCGTCCGCGTCCTGCCCAACACCGCCGGCTGCCATTCGGTGCGCGAGGCGGTGACCACGGCGAAGATGGCGCGCGAGGTCTTCGGCACGCCCTGGATCAAGCTCGAGGTGATCAACGATGCCGAGACGCTGGCCCCCGATGTGTTCGGCCTGGTCGAGGCGGCGCGTATCCTCTCCGGCGAGGGGTTCCATGTGTTCCCCTATTGCACCGAAGATCTCGGCGTTGCCGAGCGGCTCATCGAGGCCGGCTGCGAGGTCCTGATGCCCTGGGGGGCGCCCATCGGCTCGGCCCGCGGGCTCAACAATGTCTATGGCCTGCGGTCGCTGCGCGCGCATTTCCCGAACGTGCCGCTGGTGATCGATGCCGGCCTCGGCGTGCCCTCCCATGCGGCGGCCGCCATGGAACTCGGCTATGACGCGGTGCTGCTCAACACGGCGGTCGCCAAGGCCGGCGATCCGGTCGCCATGGCGAGCGCCTTCGCCAAGGCCGTGGAGGCCGGACGGCTCGCCTTTACGGCCGGGGCGATGGAGCCGCGCGACATGGCCGCCCCCTCCACGCCGGTGCTCGGAAAGGCATTTCTCGAATGACCGCCCTCGACCGCTTCTATCCCATCGTCGACAGCGCCGCCTGGATCGACCGCCTCGTGCCGCTCGGCGTGCGTCTCGTGCAATTGCGGATCAAGGACCGCAGCACGGCGGAGCTGCGCGCTGAGATCCGCGCCGCCGAGGCGACCTGCCTTGCGCATGACTGCCTGCTGGTGGTCAACGACTATTGGCAACTCGCCATCGACGAGGGCTGCCGCTTCGTCCATCTCGGCCAGGAAGACCTTGCCGATGCGGATGTCGGCGCGATCCGCCGCGCCGGGCTCGGCCTCGGCCTGTCCAGTCATGACGGGGAGGAGCTCGAGACCGCGCTGGCCGCCTCGCCGGACTATATCGCGCTCGGGCCGGTCTACCCGACCATCCTGAAACAGATGAAATGGGCGCCGCAGGGATTGGAAAAGCTTACCGACTGGAAGCGCCGGATCGGCGATATCCCGCTGGTCGCCATCGGTGGCATGAGCGTCGAGCGCGCGCCCGGGGCCTTCGCCGCCGGGGCCGACATTGTCTCCGCCGTCACCGACATTACCCTCAACCAGGATCCCGAGCAGCGCGTCCGGCAATGGCTCGCCGCGACGCGCGCCTGATCCTGGACCTCCCTAACCCCCAGCCGAGGTTCGTCACCCATGCGTATCCTGACTTTCGTTCTTGCCCTCCTTTTTGCCTTGCCGGCCGCTGCCGCCGACAGGATGACGCTGCTGCTCGACTGGTACGTGAACCCCGATCACGGCCCGATCATCATCGCCAAGGAGAAGGGCTTCTTCGCCGACGAAGGCCTCGACGTCGAGATCGTCGCTCCGGCCGACCCGTCCGCCCCGCCCAAGCTCGTTGCCGCCGGCAAGGCGGAGCTCGCCGTCTCCTATCAGCCGCAGATCCATCTGCAGGTCGCCGAAGGCCTGCCCCTGAAGCGCGTCGGCACGCTGATCGCCTCGCCGCTCAACTGCCTGATGGTCAAGGACGACGGTCCGGTGAAGACCATCGCCGACCTGAAGGGCCGCAAGGTCGGCTACTCCGTCGCCGGCGTCGAGGAGGCGCAGATGCGCGCCGTGCTCTCCCGTCACGGCCTGACGATGGACGACATCGAGATGGTCAACGTCAACTGGTCGCTCGCCCCATCCGTCATGTCCGGGCAGGTCGACGCGGTGATCGGCGCCTATCGCAATGTCGAGCTGCACCAGATGGAGATCGAGGGCGTCAAGGGTCGCTGCTTCTTCATCGAGGAGGAGGGCATGCCCTCCTATGACGAGCTGATCTACGTCGCCAATCCGGAGCTGATGGACAGGGCGAAGATCGTTCGCTTCCTGGCCGCGACCGAGCGCGCCACCCAGTACATCGTCAACCACCCGGACGAGAGCTTCGAGATCTATGCCGGCACCGCGCCGGAGCTCAACGACGAGCTCAACAAGCGCTCCTGGGCCGACACGATCCGCCGCTTCGCCCTGCGCCCGGCGGCGCTCGACCATGGCCGCTATGTCCGCTTCGAGGAGTTCCTGAAGGAGCACGGTCTGATCGAGACGATCCGCCCGGTGTCCGACATCGCCATCGATGTGAGCGTCCAATGAGCGGCGGCGGGATCATCGCGGCCGGCGATTACGGATCGCCGGTCTTCGGTGCCTGGCGCCGGGAAGCGGCCGGTGACTGGCACGCCTACACGCATCATGCCTTCGTCGAGCAGCTCGGCGCCGGCACGCTGCCGCGGGAGATCTTCCTGCACTATCTGACGCAGGACTATATCTTCCTGTTCCACTTCGCCCGCGCCTGGGCGCTGGCGGTGGTCAAGTCCGAGACGATCGCGGAGGCGCGCTTTGCCGCCTCCATCGTCAACGGGTTGATGGACGCCGAGATGAGCCTGCATGTCGACATCTGCGGCAAGGCCGGCATTCCGGAAGCGGCCCTGCTGGCGGCGGCCGAGGAGCGGGAGAACCTTGCCTATACGCGCTTCGTGCTGGATGCCGGCATGTCGGGCGACTTTCTCGATCTCGTCGCCGCGCTGGCGCCCTGCGTCATGGGCTATGGCGAGATCGGCGCAAGGCTTGCCCGCGAGGGCGCGGCCGACACGCCGTACCGGCAGTGGATCGACACCTATGCCGGCGACGGCTATCAGGGCCTGTGCGCCAGCGTCGGCGAGCTGATCGAGACGTCCATGCGCGGGCGCCTCGGCGAGGCGCCGGCCGCCCTGCCGCGCTGGGCCAGCCTGTCGAAGCGGTTCCGCACCGCCACGCGGCTGGAAGTCGGCTTCTGGGAAATGGGGCTGCGCGGCCCGACGCTCGCCCCGGACCTGACGTGAGCAGGGTAGCGGCCCCCGCCCTACGGCTGACCGGCGACTTCCATCATGCCGGCCGGCCGCTGTTCTCCGGCCTCGACCTTGCGATCGCCGCTGGCGGCTGGACCTGCCTGCTCGGGCCCTCCGGCGTCGGCAAGTCGACGGTGCTGCGCCTGTTTGCCGGGCTCGACACCGGCGGCACCTTCGAGGGAGAGATCACGGCCAGCGACGGCGTGCCGGTCGCAACCCGCATCGCCTTCATGGCCCAGTCGGACCTTCTGGCGCCCTGGCTCGACGTCGTCGGCAACGTGACGCTCGGCGCGCGCCTGCGCGGAGATGCGCCGGATCTTGCCCGTGCCCGCGCCCTGATCGAGCGCGTCGGCCTTGCCGGCCATGTCGACAAGCGCCCGGCGAGCCTGTCCGGCGGCATGCGCCAGCGGGTGGCGCTCGCCCGCGTGCTGATGGAGGACCGCCCCATCGTGCTGCTCGACGAGCCCTTCGCCGCGCTCGATGCCCGCACGCGGGCGGAGATGCAGGAGCTCGCCTTCGAGGTGCTGGAGGGGCGCACCGTGCTGCTCGTCACCCACGATCCGGCCGAGGCCGTTCGCCTCGGCCATCACCTCTTCATCCTGTCGGAGGAGGGGTTGGCCCGGGTCGCCGCGCCCGCCTCGCCGCCGATCCGCGCGGTCGATGCGCCCGAGACGATGGAGATGCAGGCGCGCCTGTTCCGGGCGCTGCGGGGGAGGGCGGCATGACGAGTTCAACCGTCCGCCTGACACCGCTGCAGCGGCTGCGCGACGCGCTGGTTGCGGTCGCGGTCGCCCTGTCGCTGTGGCAGGCCATCGTCTGGCTCAGCGGCGTTCCGCCCTTCATCCTGCCGGGTCCCTGGCGGGTGGCGGTGACGCTTGCCGACAATATCGGCCTGATCGCCGACCATGCGCTCATCACCATTGCCGAGGTGCTGATCGGTCTCGTCTTCGGCGCCCTGCTCGGTGCTGCCACCGCGCTGCACCTGATGATCTCGCCGGCCGCACGCCGCATCGCCCTGCCGATCATGGTGTTCAGCCAGGCGGTGCCGGTCTTCGCGCTGGCGCCGCTGCTGACCTTGTGGCTCGGCTACGGCATGGCCTCGAAGATCGCCATGGCGCTGCTGATCATCTATTTCCCGGTGGTCTCCACCTTCTATGACGGGCTGCGCCGCACCGATCCCGGCCTGCTGGATCTTGCCCGCACCATGGGCGCGACGCCCACGCGCACGTTGCTGCATATCCGCCTGCCGGCGGGCCTGCCGGCTTTCGGCTCGGGTCTGAGGCTCGCCGCCGTCTATGCGCCCATCGGCGCGGTGATCGGCGAGTGGGTGGGGGCGTCCCAGGGTCTCGGCTATCTGATGCTGCTGGCCAACGGCCGGGCCAAGACCGACCTGATGTTCGCCAGCCTCTTCGTGCTGGCGGCCTTCGCGGTGGCGCTCTATGGCCTCGTCTCGGTGGCGACGCGGCGGATGGCTTCCTGGTCGCGCGAGAGCCTCGACACGTTTTAAAGTGCGCCGAGATGCGGCCGGGCGAGCAGCACCGCGTTGCCGCGCCCGAGGCCGATGCGCAGACCCTCGCCGCCCGCCACCCGGTTGGACAGGGTGAGCGAGGAGCCCATCGGCACGTCGCGGTTCGTGAGCGGCCATTCGACGCCGCGCAGCGTCAGGCCGGCAAGGTCGGAGAGCGCCAGCACCGAGAACAGCGAGCCGGCGGGCAGGTCGATTTCCTGTTCGCCGGGCAGCAGCGGCCAGCCTTCCTCGTGGCCGCTGGTCATCAGCACCGGCAGCCCGCGCGCCCTCAGCGCCGCGCCCTGCAGCAGGTTGCCCATGGCGTGGTCGAAGCGCTCGCCGCCGAAGGCGCCGGCGATGACGAGGCCGCTGGCGCCGCGCGCGATCGCTTCCGCCGCCGCCAATTCCCCATCGGTCATGTCCTTCGCCTCCGGGTGGCGTTGGCGCGGCACCTCGCGCCAGGCGGCGGTGAGGTCGCCGCCGCTGGAGTCGAAGTCGCCGACCCACAGTTCCGGACGCAGGCCGAGCGGCGTCGCATGGCGGATGCCGCCATCGGCGGCGATGGCGCGTGCGCCGGCGATCTGTCGCAGAAGCCGCTGCGTCGGCGTGAGATCCCCGCCGAGCAGGATCACGAACGGCGCCCTTCCGATCATCGGTCCGTCCTCCATGCAATAGGAGATATTGCGAAATCTGCCTTGTAATATCGGCTTTTTCCCGGCCATGCTCCCGCAAAAGGGAGGACTGCATGAATCTGTCCAACATGCTTGCCCATCGGGCCGAGGCGGGTCGCCCGGTGCGTGTGGCTTTAATCGGTGCCGGAAAGTTCGGCTCCATGTACCTGACCCAGGCCCGCCTCACCGTCGGCGTGCATGTGGCGGCGATCGTCGATCTCGATCCGGCCCGCGCGCGCCGCACGCTGGCGACCTGCGGCTGGCCCTCGGAACAGTCCGCCGCGGCTTCGCTGGACGACGCCTGCGCCAGCGGCGCCACCTTCGTCACCAATGATCTTGCCGCCGTGCTGTCGGATGGCCGCGTCGAGGTGGTGATCGAGGCGACCGGCGATCCGGCGGTCGGCATCCGCCATGCGCTTGCGGTGATCGAGGCCGGCAAGCATGTGGTGATGGTCAATGTCGAGGCCGACGTTCTCGCCGGGCCGCTGCTCGCGCGGCGGGCCGAGCAGGCCGGCGTCGTCTACTCGCTGGCCTGGGGCGACCAGCCGGCGCTGATCTGCGAGCATGTCGACTGGGCGCGCGCCTGCGGCTTCAAGGTCGTGTGCGCCGGCAAGGGCACCCGCTACCTTCCGACCTATCACCAACTGACGCCGGAGACGGTCTGGGACGTGCTGACCCAGTATCTGCACATCACCGACCGCAGCCTGATCAATCCGAAGATGTTCAACTCGTTCCTCGACGGCACCAAGTCGGGCATCGAGATGACGGCGGTGTGCAACGCCACCGGCCTGCTGCCCCAGCCGGACGGGTTGTCCTTCCCGCCGGCGAGCCGCTTCGAACTGTCCACCGTGCTGCGGCCGAAGGAGGCCGGCGGCACCCTGCCGTTCACCGGCACCACCGAGGTCGTCTCCTCGCTGACGCGCGACGGCGCCGACGTGCCGCATCACCTCGCCATGGGCACTTTCGTGGTGATCGAGGGCGAGACGGATTACGCCCGCCAGTGCTTCCGCGAATATCACATGCTGGAGGACGAGACCGGCCGCTATGCCGCGCTCTATCGGCCGACCCACATGATCGGCATGGAACTCGGCCTGTCGGTCGCCTCCGCCGTCCTGCGCAAGGAGCCGACCGGCATGCCGCGCGGCTTCGTCGCCGATGTGGTGGCGACCGCCAAGCGCGATCTCAAGGCCGGCGAGATGCTGGACGGCGAGGGCGGCGCGACCGTGTGGGGCAAGCAGCAACCGGCCTCTGTGTCGCTGGAGCGCGGCCTGCTGCCGCTCGGCCTTGCCGCCCATGTCAAGCTGCTGCGCGATATCGCCGAAGGCGAGATGCTGCGCTGGGACGATGTCGCCATCGACACGACCCAGACGGCGGTGCGCTTCCGCCGCGAGATGGAGGCCGAGTTCAGCGCCGGCTGACGGTTCGGCCTTCAGCAAGCCACGACATTGACCGCAAGTCCGCCCTTCGAGGTTTCCTTGTACTTGTCGGTCATGTCGAGGCCGGTCTGGCGCATCGTCTCGATGCAACTGTCCAGCGGCACCAGATGGGTGCCGTCGCCCCGCAGCGACAGCGAGGCGGCGGTGACCGCCTTGACCGCGCCGAAGGCGTTGCGCTCGATGCAGGGCACCTGCACCAGCCCGCCAATGGGATCGCAGGTCATGCCGAGATGGTGTTCGAGCGCGATCTCGGCCGCGTTCTCCACCTGCTCGTTGGTGCCGCCGAGCGCGGCGCACAGGCCGGCGGCCGCCATCGCCGACGCCGAGCCGACCTCGCCCTGGCAGCCGACCTCCGCGCCCGAGATCGAGGCATTGGCCTTGATGATGCCGCCGATCGCCGCCGCCACCAGCAGGAACGAGCGGATGCCGGCCTGCGTGCAGTCGGGGCAGTGGTCGAGATAGTAGCGCAGCACCGCCGGCACCACGCCCGCCGCGCCGTTGGTCGGCGCGGTGACCAACGTGCCGCCGGCCGCGTTCTCCTCGTTGACCGCCATCGCATAGACGCCGAGCCAGTCCATCACCGTGTGCTGGAAGGGGCGGTTCTGCCCGGTCTCGCCGACCAGCTTGGCGTGGATCTGGTGCGCCCGCCGCTTGACGTTGAGCCCGCCGGGCAGGGTGCCGTCGCGCGACAGTCCGCGCTCCAGGCAGGCATTCATCACGCTCCAGATGCGGTCGAGCCCGGCATCCAGGTCCCCGTCGGGATTGCGCGCGATCTCGTTGCGTCGCTTCATCTCGGCGATGGACAACCCGCTGTCGCGGCCCATCGCCAGCATTTCCGCCGCGGTCTTGAAGGGGAAGGGCACGCCCGCCTCCACCGTGCCGGCCATCGGCTCGCTCTGCGCGGCAAGCTCCGCCTCGCTGACGACGAAGCCGCCGCCGACCGAGTAGATCGTGTCCTGCGCCAGTTCCGCGCCGTCTGCGTCGAAGGCGCGGAAGATCATGCCGTTGGCATGGCCCGGCAGCGGCGGACCGTAGTCGAAGACGAGATCGGCGGCCGGGTCGAACGCCATGTGGCCGACGCCCTCCACCGCCAGGCGCTTGTCGCGTGTCAGCTTCGCGATCTCGTCTTCGATGCAGTCGGGATTGATCGTCGCCGGATCGTGGCCGAGCAGGCCGAGGCAGATCGCCCGGTCGCTGGCGTGGCCCTTGCCGGTGAAGGCGAGCGAGCCGTGCAGCGACACGGCAAGGCGTGCCGGCTTCAAGCTTCGTTCGCGCAACAGGTCCAGGAAGCGCGCGGCCGCCACCATCGGCCCCATCGTGTGCGAGGACGACGGGCCGATGCCGATCTTGAAGATGTCGAAAACGCTGATGAACACATGACCCTCCCGAAACCGCCGGCGTGTCGCCGGTGCGCGCGGATCTCTCCCGCACCCGCCGCGCGGCGGCGATCATGCGTCGGGAATCGATCCGTGTCACCCGTTGCCGGGAAGCGTGACGGATTGGGGAAAATCCCTGTCGCTTTCGCAGGTCGCGACAAAGGCCTCAGGCGTCTTCCTCAGGCATCTTCGGGCCAAAGGAAGGCGTAGACGGCGAGCGAGAAGCCGATGTGCTCGGCGAGCAGCGCCACGGCGCCGGCGCTGTCGCGGGCGAGCGTCGCCTCCATCAGGGCGGTGTGATGGGCAAGGCCGAGCGTGCGCCCGACCAGGGCGCGGAGATCGGCCATGGCCGCCGGGGAGAGCCCGTGCCGGCCGGCCGGGTCGAACAGCATGTGCCGGTGATGGCGCTGCAACTGCTCGGTGATCTGCTGCTGGAAGCGGGCAAGGCTGTCGGAGCGTCCGGCCGACAGCAGCGCGGCGTGGAAGGCATCGTGCCGTTCCTCCCACAGCGACATGCCGGCATCGTCGGTGCCGGGCTCCGGGGGCGGGGTCAGCGACAGGCGGTGATGGGCGGCGACGATCCGTGCTTCCCAGTCGGCGTCTCCCGCCTCGATGGAGCGCACCAGCAGCGTCTCCTCCACGGTGCGGCGGGCGAGCTGCAGGTCGCGGATCGCGGCGGCGGAGACCGGCGCCACCCGGTAGCCGCGATTGCGCTCGGAAACCACCAGCCCTTCCGCCTCCAGCCGCGACAGCGCCTCGCGCAGCGGCGTCCAGCCGAGGCCGTAGCGCGCCTTCAGTCCGGCAACGACCAGCGATGCGCCCGGCGCGATGCGGCTGCGCAGCAGGTCGGCCTTCAGCCGCTCATAGGCTTCCTCGGTCTTGGCCATGGGCTTCCGTGCGGCGCCGCCGAGCCCTCCGGCGCGCTGGTTTCGATATAATCAGGCATATTATATATAATTCTTGGCACCCGTCGTCCACCCTGTTAGGATCGCCCGCGTCAGGACAGGAGACGGACATGCTGACAGGCCAGGACGCGGCCGGCGGAGCCTCGAACGGGGTTCCCGACATTGCCGCGCGCGACCGCGACGACCCGCTTGCCGGCAAGCGCGCGCTCTTCTCGATCCCTGACGGCGTGATCTATCTCGACGGCAATTCGCTCGGCGTGCTGCCGAGCGCCGTGCCCGCCCGCCTCGCCGAGGCGGTTGCGAAGGAATGGGGCGAGAGCCTCATCCGCGCCTGGAACGAGCATGGCTGGATCGACCTGCCGCAGCGTGTCGGCGACCGGATCGCCCGCCTCATCGGCGCCGCGCCGGGACAGGTGACGGCCTGCGACAGCACCTCGGTCAATGTCTTCAAGGTGCTGGCCGCCGCGCTGGCGCTGCGCCCCGACCGCAAGGTGATCCTCTCCGACAGCGGCAATTTCCCGACCGACCTCTACATGGCGCAGGGCTTGCGCGACCTGCTCGGCCGGGGTCACGAGTTGAAGATTGTCGCGCCGGAGGAGGTCGAGGCGGCGATCGGCGAGGATGTCGCCGTCGTCATGCTGACCGAGGTCGACTACCGCACCGGCCGCCTGCACGACATGGCGGCGATCACCGCGATCGCCCATGCCGCCGGCGCGCTGACCATCTGGGATCTTGCCCATTCGGCCGGCGCGCTGCCGGTGGCGCTGGACGCGGCCGGCGCGGATTTTGCCGTCGGCTGTGGCTACAAATACCTGAACGGCGGCCCCGGCGCCCCGGCCTTCCTCTATGTCGCGCAGCGCCATCTCGATCATGTCGCACCGCCGCTGACCGGCTGGATGGGCCATGCTGCGCCCTTCGCCTTCGATCTCGACTACCGGGCGGATGCCGGCATCGGCCGCATGCGCGTCGGCACGCCGGCGATCCTGTCGCTGACGGCGCTGGAGGCGGCGCTCACCGTCTTCGACGGCGTCGACATGGCGGCGCTGCGCGCCAAGTCCATCTCCTTGTCCGAACTGTTCCGCGCCGAGGTCGAGCGCCGCTGTCCGGAGCTGGAGCTCGCCAGCCCCCGCGATCCGCGCGCGCGCGGCAGCCAGGTCTCCTTCCGCTTCGAGCAGGGCTATGCCTTGATGCAGGCCTTGATCGCCCGCGGCGTCATCGGCGACTTCCGCGCGCCGGACATTGTCCGCTTCGGCTTCACCCCGCTCTACCTCTCCCATGCCGATGTGATCGCCGCCTGCGACATCCTCCAGGAGATCATGGAGACGCGCGCCTGGGACCGGCCGGAGTTCCACAGGCGGGCGAAGGTCACATGAGCGGCGAGGGAGGAGAGATGGACACGCGCAGCCCCTATGCCAGCGGCCCCTTCGATCCGGCCGAGGACGGCGCCGAGATGGAATTCGACGGTCGCATGTCCTATGGCGACTATCTCTGCCTTGGCCGCATCCTGACGGCGCAGAACCCGCTGTCCGAGGCCCATGACGAGATGCTGTTCATCATCCAGCATCAGACGTCGGAACTGTGGATGAAGCTCGCCATCCACGAACTGGCCGCCGCCAAGGCACGCATCGCCGCCGACGATCTGCCGCCGGCCTTCAAGATGCTGACCCGCGTCTCGCGGATCTTCGAACAGCTCACCGGCGCCTGGCAGGTGCTGCGCACCATGACGCCCTCGGAATACACCCTGTTCCGCGGCGATCTCGGCCAGTCCTCCGGCTTCCAGTCGCATCAGTACCGGGCGATCGAGTTTCTCGCCGGCAACAAGAACGCGGCGATGATGCGTCCGCATGCCCATGTGCCGCGCATTCATCACTGGCTCGACCACATCCGCCGCGACACCAGCATCTATGACGAGGCGCTCCGCCTGCTCGCCCGCTCCGGCCTGCCGGTCGACGAGGCGCATCTGGCCCGCGACGTCTCGCAGCCCTATGAGCGCAACGACAGCGTCGCCCGCGCCTGGCTGGAGGTCTATCGCGACCCGCATCGCTACTGGTCGCTCTACGACCTTGCCGAGAAGCTGGTCGACTTCGAGGATTATTTCCGCCGCTGGCGCTTCAACCACGTCACCACGGTGGAGCGCATCATCGGCTTCAAGCGCGGCACCGGCGGCACCTCCGGCGTCATGTATCTGCGCCGCATGCTGGAAGTGGTGCTGTTTCCCGAATTGTGGGAGATCCGCGCCGACATGTGAGCGCGGCGCGCTATATGCCTTCGGGAACGGGGCCGGCCTTGGGAGGGGCTTGATGGGAAAGGGCGTCATGGGAGGGGCTTCATGCCGACGGGACTGATCGACATCACGCCGCCGCTGCGTCCGGGCGCTGCGGTGTTTCCGGGCGATGCGCCCTACCGGGTGGAGAGAACCTTCGCCATCGGTCCCGGCTGCCCGGTCAACGTCACCTCCGTCTCGCTCTCCACCCATTGCGGCGCCCATGCCGACGCGCCGCTCCATTACGATGCGGCCGGCGCCGCGATCGATGCCCTGCCGCTGGCGGACTTCATCGGCCCGGCCCGGCTGATCGATGCGCGCGGGGCGGGCCCGCTCTGCCTGCCTCACGAAATCGAGCGATATCTCGACGGCGCGCCGCCGCGCGTGTTGCTGCGCCTTGCCGAGACGCTCGATCCGCAGGTCTGGCCCGAAGGCTTTCGCGCGCTTGACCCCGAGACGGTGGAGCTGCTCGCCGTGCATGGGGTGCGTCTCGTCGGGGTCGACGTCCCGTCCGTCGATCCGGAAACATCGAAGGATCTGCCGGCCCATATGGCATTTCGGCGCCACGACATGCGGATTCTGGAAAATCTCGCCCTCGCGCATGTCGAAACCGGGGATTATGAGTTGATCGCCCCGCCATTGAAGCTAGAAGGGCTCGACGCGGCGCCGGTGCGCGCCCTGTTGCGGCGCCTTTAGGGCGCGCGACAATGCCAGCGGCAGGAAGAGCGGCCGGAAAGGCCGCCGCATCGGACCGAATGGTCCCGGCGAGGGTAGGATGAGCGGACAGGACATGATGCTGGAGGTCGAGGACCTCGTGATGAGCTATGGCGGCTTCCGCGCCGTCGACGGCTGCAGCTTCTCCGTGCGCGAGGGCACGATCACCGGCCTGATCGGTCCCAACGGCGCCGGCAAGACGACGACGTTCAACATGGTGGCCGGCGCCATTCCGCCGACCTCCGGGCGCATCCGCTATCTCGGGCGCGACGTCACCGGCCTTTCCACCGACAAGCGCTTCCATCTCGGCCTGGTGCGCACCTTCCAGATCCCGCACGAATTCCACCGGCTGACGGCGCTGGAAAACCTGATGATGGTGCCGCCGCGCCAGTCGGGCGAGGGGCTGCTCGCCAACTGGCTGTCGCCGGGCCGGGTGCGCGCCGACGAGGAGCGGGTGCAGGCCCGCGCGCTCGAGACGCTCGCCTTCCTGGAACTGTCGCATGTGGCGGACGAGCGCGCCGGCAACCTGTCCGGCGGCCAGAAGAAGCTGCTGGAGCTCGGCCGTACCATGATGACGGACGCCAAGCTCGTGCTGCTCGACGAGCCGGCCGCCGGCGTCAATCGCACCCTGCTGCGCAAGCTGGAGGAGAAGATCGCCATTCTCAACCGCGAGCGCGGCTACACCTTCGTCCTCATCGAGCACGATATGGAGATGATCGAGAAGCTCTGCGATCCGGTGATCTGCATGGCCGAGGGGCGGGTGCTGATCGAGGGCGACTTCACCACCGTGCGCTCCGACCCGCGGGTGCTGGAGGCCTATCTCGGCGAGAGCGTGGGAGATGCCGCATGAGCGACATTCTCGACATGCGCGACGTCGTCGGCGGCTATGGCGAGGCAGACATCCTGCAGGGCGTGACCCTGCGCGCGGCCCCGTCCGAAATCGTCGTCATCGTCGGCCCGAACGGCGCCGGCAAGTCGACGGCGATGAAGGCGATCTTCGGCCTGCTGCATGTGCGCGGCGGCACGATCCGGGTGGACGGCGCCGACGTCACCGGCCTTGAGCCCAACCGCATCGTCGAGGCCGGCGTGTGCTACGTGCCGCAGGTCAACAACGTCTTCCGCGAGATGACGGTGCACGAGAACCTGGAAATGGGCGCCTTCCTGCGCTCCGGCGACCTGTCGGCTGCCTATGACCGGGTCTATGCCCTGTTTCCCGACCTGAAGGAGCGGCGCAAGGCGCTCGCCGGCAACCTGTCCGGCGGCCAGCGCCAGATGGTCGCCATGGGCCGCGCCCTGATGCTGGAGCCCAAGCTGCTGCTGCTCGACGAGCCGACGGCCGGGCTTTCGCCGAAATACATGGAGCAGATCTTCCAGATCTGCCGCGACGTGCGCGACACCGGCGTGACCATCCTCCTGGTCGAGCAGCACGCCAAGCAGGCGCTTGCCTTCGCCGATCGCGGCTATGTGCTGGCCTCCGGCGCCAACCGTCACGAGGGCACGGGCGCCGAGCTCCTCGCCGACGAGGATGTCGCAGCCATGTTCCTGGGAGGCTGATCGCCATGGGTGCGATGGAAATCGTCAACTTCTACCTGGTGCCGGGCATCGTCGTCGGGTCGATCTATGCGCTCGGCGCGGTCGGCATCACCCTGGTCTTCGCGATCCTGCGCTATGCCCATCTCGCCCATGGCGACCTTGCCACGCTCGGCGCCTTCCTGGCGCTGGCCGTGGTCACGCTGGGCGGCGTCTCTCCCTATGTCGCGCTGCCGGTGGCGATGGCGGTGACCGCGGCGGTCGCCGTCGGCATCGACAGGACCTTCTACGCCTATCTGCGCGAGCGGCCGAAGATCGTCACGGTGATGGCCTCGCTCGGCGTCGCCTTGATGGTGCGTGCCGTCGTGCAGATCGTATGGGGGGTCGATTCCCAGACCTATACCCGCGGCATCGTGCGGCCCGAGAACTGGTTCGGCATCCGCATCCGCGACCGCGAGCTGATCACCGTGCTGGCCATGGTCGGGCTTGTCGTCGCGCTGCAGCTCTTCCTGAAATACAGCAAGTGGGGCAAGGCGATGCGGGCGATGTCCGACAATCCGGACCTTGCGCTGCTGTCGGGCGTCGACAACCGCAAGGTCGTGCTGCTCACCTGGACGATCGTCGGCGCCCTGTGCGCGGCGGCCGGCGTCTTCCTCGGCCTCAACTACGAGCTCAAGGCGATGATGGGCTGGTCGATGCTGCTGCCGATGTTCGCCGCCGCCATTCTCGGCGGCGTCGGCCGCGTCGAGGGCGCGGTGCTCGGCGGGCTGATCGTCGGCATCGCCGAGGAGATGTCGGCGCTTGTCCTGCCGACCGAATACAAGGCGGCGACTGCCTTCGCCATCCTGCTGTTGATGCTCCTTGTGCGGCCGACCGGCCTGCTCAAGGGCAAGGTCTTGTAAGGAGGTCGCGCGCGATGGAATGGCTCGGCTTCGTCAACTACGCCGTCTTCATGGCGATCTTCATCGGCATCTATGCGCTGCTGGCGCTGGGGCTGAACATCCAGTGGGGCTATACCGGCCTCTTCAACGCGGGCATCGCCGGCTTCTTCGCCGTCGGCGCCTACACGTCCGCGATCCTGACCACGCCCTTCGTGCCGGGGCGCGTCGGCGGCTTCGACCTGCCGGTGCCGGTCGGTTGGCTCGGAGCGATGGTGGCGGCCGGGCTGATCGCCTGGCCGATCGGCAAGATCTGTCTGCGCCTGCGCTCCGACTATCTCGCCATCGCCACCATCGGCGTTGCCGAGATCATCCGCCTCGTCGTCAAGTCGGAAGGCTGGCTGACCAATGCGGCGCGCGGCATCACCAACATCCCGCGCCCCTTCGGCGACCTTGCCTATACAATGTCGCAGCTTGCCTATCTCGCCATCGTCGCCGGCGTGCTGCTCGCCGCCTATCTCCTGGTCGAGCGGCAGTTCGCCTCGCCCTGGGGGCGGATGATGCGGGCGATCCGCGACAACGAGGATGCGGCGCGGGCCATGGGCAAGGACGTGCCCTATCGGCGGCTCGAGGCCTTCATCTTCGGCTCGGCGCTGATGGGGCTCGGCGGCGCGCTCTTCGTTCATTTCAACCGCACGATCACGCCGGAGGCGATCGACCCGATGGTCGCGACCTTCCTGGTCTGGATCATGCTGATCCTCGGCGGCTCGGGCAACAATCGCGGCGCCATCCTCGGCGTTGCCGTGGTCTGGATCATCTGGTCCGTGTCGGAGATCGTCACCGACCGGCTGCCGCATGAATACGCGGTCAAGGCGAAGTACCTGCGCGTCTTCCTGATCGGCCTGATGCTGCAACTGGTGCTGCGTTTCCGCCCCGAGGGGCTGCTGCCCGAGCCACGGGGCAAGGGGCGCCGGCCGGAGGCCGCGGCGCAAGGTGCACGCCCGCCGGCGGCATCCGATTGAGGCTTGTGAGGGCGGCGCGTTTCGGTTGAAACTGCCGCCACCGGGCAGCCGGGCGACCGGCTGCCGCAAGCGCGGAAAGCGGCATCCACGGCATGGCCTGCGGGCCTCGGGAGCCGCCTCCGCGAGACAGCGAACGGCCGGCGAGACTTCGCACCGGCCGGATAACCACAAGGTGGAGGTTCATCATGAAGACGTTGCGTATCGCGGCCCTCGCCGCCCTTCTGGGAGCGACGGCGCTTGCGGCGCCCGCCCATGCGGACGTGAAGATCGGCCTGCTCGGCGGCATTTCCGGTCCGATCGCCGCCATGGCCCCGGCGATGATCGACAGCGCCAATCTCGCCATCAGCCAGGTCAACGAGGCCGGCGGCATCCTCGACGGCCGCAGGCTGATCGGCGTCGTCGGCGACAGCGCCTGCAACCCGCAGAACGCCACCGACGCGGCGACCAAGGCGGTCAACCTGGAAGGCGTCATCGCCATTGTCGGTCCGCATTGCTCCGGCGCCGTGCTCGCCGCTGCCAATTCGGTGACCATCCCCGCCGGCATCACCATCGTCACCCCGTCGGGCACCTCGCCGGAGATCACTTCGCTCCAGGACAACGACACCGTGTTCCGCACCGTGCCCTCCGACGACTATCAGGGCCGGGCGCTCGCCCGTACGCTGCTGGAGCGCGGCACCAACAAAGTGGCGGTCGCCTATCTCAACAATGACTACGGCAAGGGCCTTGCCGAGGCGTTCCGTGCCGAGTTCGAGGAAAAGGGCGGCGAGATCGCCGGCTTTGCCGCGCATGAGGGCGAGCGGGCGTCCTACCGCTCCAACCTGGCCGACCTTGCCGCGGGCGGCGCCGATACGCTCGTCATTCTCGACTATGGCGACGGCTCGGGCCTGACCATGCTGCGCCAGGCGCTGGAAAACGGCTTCTTCGAGAACTTCGTCGGCGGTGACGGCATGAAGTCCGACGCGCCGATCCGCGAACTCGGGGCCGACAACCTGACGACCTTCATCGCCTCCGCGCCGGTCGGCCAGCAGTCGGACGCGCTGGAAGTCTTCAACAAGGCCTTCTCCGACATCGGCGGCGATCCGAATGCGATCTTCGTCACTACGTCTTATGACGCGACCTTCATGCTGGCGCTGGCCATCGAGAAGGCCGGCGCCGACAAGTCGAAGGTTGCGGCGGCGCTGCGCGAGATCTCCAACGGCGAGGGCGAGCCGATCCTGCCGGGCGAGTGGGCCAAGGCCAAGGAACTGATCGCCGCCGGCACTGCCATCGACTATCGCGGCGCGGCCGGCGAGCACAATTTCGACGAGGCCGGCGACGTGCCGGGCGCCTATGCGCTGTTCAAGGTGTCGGGCAGCACCTTCGAGGTGATCGCCGAAATGGAGTGAGTCCCGATCCGGCCGGGGCGGTTCGCTCCGGCCGGATCCTCCCCTCAATGGGGAGCCGAAAACGAAACGGCGGCCTTACGAGGGGCCGCCGTCAGTTTGCTTACAAACCCCTCGTTTTTTCATGAGACTCGAAAACGAGGGGTTTTGATTCCGATATGTTCACGGTCTGAATCTGTGACGTTCCGTGAATCTCAGGCGTTTCGGAGTGCCTCCGAGGTTTGTCAGCAGTCTGACGGCGGCCTTACGAGGGGCCGCCGTTTTCGTGTCGCCTGTTGGGATCGGCGCTGCCTACGTCTCAGGTCTGTCTGCGTCTCAGGTCTGCCTGCGCCTCAGGCGCCAGGGTCTCTATGCGCCTCAGGCGCCGGCGCCCTGCAGGCTTGCCACCTTGCCCTGCGCCGCGATCTCCGGATCCATCTTCAAGAGGAAGCGGATCTCGGTGCGGTCCTCGGCAAGCTCGGCGATCGTGTGGGCATCGAGCACGGACATGAAGGCTTCGAGCGCCTCGTGCAGCAGCCCGTTGAAGCCGCAGGAGGTGATCAGCGGACAGTCCTTGCGGCCCGACTCGAAACACTCCGCCAGCAGGAAGCTTTCTTCCGCCGCGCGGACCACTTCGCCGACGGTGATCTCCACCGCCGGGCGGGCGAGCAGGATGCCGCCGTTGCGGCCGCGCAGGGTGCGCACGAAGCCGCCATCGACAAGAACCTTGAGGATCTTGAAGAGATGGGTCTCCGACATCTCGAAGCTGGCCGCGATATCCGCGACACGGCTTGGCGATCCGGGATTTGCCGCACAGTAAATCAGGGTGCGGACGGCGTAGTTGGTCTGCTGGGTCAGGCGCATGGGCATAGATATGCGGTGCTGGGACGCCCGCGTCAACGGCTTTGACGAAAAAACCTAACCAAATGAGTCAAGTTTACGCGCGCCATTGTGCCGCAGCGGCAGTTCGAGGGCCTCGCGGCAGCACGCCCGGACGCCGCCGCAACCGCCGTGGCTCGTCGGTTCCGTTGGGGTGGACGGCCCCCATCCGGCGTCGTTTTGCGCCAAGATGATGGTCCCAACACATCGAAGGAGCCGCCCAATGAACGAGATTACGCGCATCGGCATGGACACGTCCAAGCATCTCTTCCAACTCCACGGGGTTGATGCCGCCGGAGAGAC
>NZ_FYAV01000051.1:0-143636 GCF_900185745.1 Stappia sp. TSB10GB4
CCGCCGACTACCGCGCAAACCTCATCACCGTCATGGCCAAGCGCGCCGTCGCAAAACTCAAAACCTGAAACCCCGAAACCCTCAAACAGACCCACATCCCAAACAAAACACCCCGCCGGAAAAAAAACGGCGGGGTGCTCGTGTTGAAGGCGTCAATGTTCGGTTGGATCAGGCCGCAGCGACATCGCTGAGGAACCTGTCGATCTGACCGCGCAACTGGCGGGTCTTCTCGCCGACATCGCCGGAGGCGACCAGCACCATGTCGGCCGAGGCATTGGTCTCGGCGACCGCATTGGCCAACTCGCCCATGTTGCTGGTGACCGACGTCGTGCCTTCGGCCGCGTTCTGGACGTTGCGCGAGATCTCGTTGGTCGCCGCGCCCTGCTGCTCGACGGCCGCGGCGATGGCGGAGGTGTAGCTGTCGACCTCCTGCATCGTCTGGGTGATCGCGGCGATCGCTTCCACGGCCTCCTTGGTCTCGCCCTGGATCGCGGCGATCTGGGCACCGATCTCCTCGGTCGCCTTGGAGGTCTGGTTGGCGAGCTCCTTGACCTCGGCGGCGACGACGGCGAAGCCCTTGCCGGCCTCGCCCGCCCGCGCCGCCTCGATGGTGGCGTTGAGGGCGAGCAGGTTGGTCTGTTCGGCGATCGCCTGGATCAGGGTCACCACCTCGCCGATCTTGTTGGCGGCGGCGGCAAGGCCGGCGACCTTCTCGTTGGTCTGACGGGTGCCCTGGGTCGCCTGGTTGACGACTTCGGTGGTCTGGCCGACCTGCCGGGCGATCTCGGCGATCGACGCGGCGAGTTCCTCGGCCGCCGTCGCGACGCTTTCCACGTTCTGGGTGGCCGCGCCGCTGGCCCGGGTGGTTTCTTCGGCGCGCCCGGCGCTTTCGCTGGCGATGCGGGTGAGATCGCGGGCCGTCGCCTCCATCCCGGCGGCGGTGTCGCCGACCGAGCTCAGCAATTCCTGCACCTGAGCGCGGAAGGAACCGATCAGCTCGTCGACGCGGGCCTGCCGGGCGGCAGCGGCTTGCTGCTCGCGCTCCTGCTCGGCCCGCATGCGGGCACGCTCGCGGGCATTGTCGCGGAACACCTCGACCGTCCGGCTCATGGCGCCGATTTCGTCGCCGCGCTCCGTGCCGTCGATCTCGACATCGGTATCGCCCTCGGCAAGGCGCCCCATGACCGCGGTCAGGCGGCGCGTCGGGCGGGTGATGGCGAGCGACAGAACGATGGCGACGGCGACGCCGAGGCCGACGACACTGGCCAGGGTCACCACGATGGTCCAGAAGCTGGCAGCGCCTGAATTGGCGGCCCGATCAGCCTGCTCGCTGGCGAGCGAGGTGATCTGGCGGCGCATGTCGGCAGTGACGCTGGCCAGTTCTCCCGAGGAGGTGCGAACCGCGCCAAGGCTGTTGAGCATATTCTCGAAGGAGTTGCGGTAGCTGTCGATCTCGGCCTGTGCGAGCTGCACCTTTTCGGCCACTTCCGGGAACTGGCTGGCCGATGCGGCAAGCGTGCCGGCGACGAAGCTCAGTTCGGAAATGTCGCGCAGCACGCTGTCGGCCTCGATGGTGCCGAAGCCGGACATGAAACCGAGGGTCGTCGCCTTGACGTTCAGCGCCTGCTTGGACAGGTCGCTGGCATTGGCGGAGACCAGATCGACCTTGATCAAGGCGATGTCGCGGGCCTGGACTTCCTGCTGGACGGCGTCGATCGCCTTGTAGGCGGAGGTCTGGACGTCCTTCGCAGCGAGGACGATGTCCTCCAGCGTCTTGTTGATCTGTGCCCGCAGCCGGTGAACATCGGCGAAGGACGTGGTCCCGGCAAGCAGGGTGAACTGCTCCTGCAGTTCGGTGGCGCGGCCCGCCAGCAGCTCGACGCTGGCCTGGTCGACGCCGTCGACGCGGGCGTTGGTCAGGGCACGGGCATTGTCGCCAAGCTTTCCGGCTTCCGCGATCGCTTCTTCCAGCAGGCCCGACGTCGTCGAGGTGGTCGAACGCAGGAACAGGTATTGGGTGCGCAGCGCTTCCTCGCGCAGCGCCACGACGAAGCGGATGATGTCATCCGCCTTCCGCCGGGTTGCTGCGGCGCGCAGGCTTTCGCGCTTGGCATCGCGCCGGACGATCTGCATGTCGCCGTTGATCTGATTGGACAGATCACCGAGGCGGGCGATGGACGCCGCCAGTTCACCGGACAGCTCCTGCTGGCGGCCGATCTCCGAGCCGACATTGGCAAAGTTGCTGCGCATCACGGAAACGGATTGGATCGCCGCGTCAACCGCACGGCCGGCGGCCGCATCGCCTGCGACGGAGGCGCGCAGCGCTTCCAACTGGCGGGCCAGAGCGCCGACCTCGGCCTCCATCTTCGTAGCGTCTTCCGTCTGGCGGCTCTGGAGGAACGTCTCCCGCGCCGCCGAAACTTCCTGCAGGCTGGCGACAACGCCAGTTGCGATTCGTGACGTGTCCATCTGCTGCGTCAGGCCGCCGATGGCCATCGTGCCGACACCGCCGAGTACGGCTGCAAGAAGCAGCACGATTGCAAAGCCACCACCGATCTTGGCGGCAAATCCGAGATTGCCAATCAGGCCCAACAGCCGGGACATCAATAATCCTCCACACCCGTTCGTTGTGGAACCCTAGGCAGCCGTCCGTGAATCTTCGGTAAAATCATGGGGAATTTTTTCCAGAAAACAACCTAAGCGATTCCAGAGGCTTGAACAGAAGCGGCGCGCCCGGTCGGGGCGCGCCGCACATCATCGGATACAATCGTCGGCAGGTCCGGCGGAGCTCCGACAAACGACTCAGGCAGCGGCCACGCGGCTGAGGAACCTGTCGATTTCATGCCTGAGGGCATCGGTGTTGCGGCTCATGGCGCCTGAGGCGTCGAGGACGTTGTCGGCGGCTGAGGAGGTGCTGTCGACGGTATTGGCGAGCAACTCCATGTTGCGGGTGACGGCGCCGGTGCCCTCGGCCGCCTGCTGGACCGAGCGGGAGATGTCGCTGGTTGCGGCGCCCTGCTGCTCGACGGCGGAGGCGATCGATGCGGTGTAGCCGTTGACGTCCTGCATGATCTGGGCGATCTCGCCGATGGCGGCGACGGCCTCGCCGGTCGAGCCCTGGATGGCGGCGATCTGGGCGCCGATCTCCTCGGTCGCCTTGGAGGTCTGGGTGGCGAGCTCCTTGACCTCGGCGGCGACGACGGCGAAGCCCTTGCCGGCCTCGCCCGCCCGCGCCGCCTCGATGGTGGCGTTGAGCGCCAAGAGGTTGGTCTGTTCGGCGATCGCCTGGATCAGGGAGACGACCTCGCCGATCTTGTTGGCGGCGGCGGCAAGGCCGGCGACCTTCTCGTTGGTCTGGCGGGTGCCCTGGGTCGCCTGATCGACGACCTGGGTGGTTTGGCCGACCTGCCGGGAGATCTCGGCGATGGAGGCGGAGAGTTCCTCGGCGGCGCTGGCGACGGTCTGGACGCTGTCGGTGGCGATCGAGCTTGCCTGGGTGGTCTCGCTGGCGCGCTCGGCGCTTTCCTGGGCCGAGGAGGAGAGCGCCCGCGCGGTCTCGTCCAGCCCGCTCGCCGTCGCGCTCACCGTCCCGATCAGCGTCTGCACCTTGTCCCGGAAATCCGCGATCAGGGCTTCCATCTCGCTTTGGCGGCGATGGCTCTCGCTGGCGGACGCTTCGCGCTCTGCGGCGAGGCCCTGACGCTCGATCGCCCGCGCTTTCAGCACATCGATGGCGCCGCTGAGCTGGCCGATCTCGTCCTTGCGGTCCGTATAGGGAACCTCCACCGCCAGATCGTCATCTGCGATGCGATGAGCCACTTCGGAAAGCTGCGGGATCGGCTTCAGCAGACGGCGGGTCAGCAGGGCCATGCCGCCGACGGCGAGAACGAGGATGGGCAAAAAGGCGATCATCATCTGGCTGGTGACCGAGTCCATCAGCGCATTGATCGTCGACTTGCGCACGCCGGCATAGAGGATGCCGGTGATGTCGCCGCCCGGCGCATAGATCGGCTCATAGATCGTGTAATAGGGCGTTCCCAGGATCACCGCCTCGCCGCGGAAGGTCCGGCCTTGGGTGACGATCGGATAGACCGCGCCGGTCTTGCCGAGCGGCGTGCCGACGGCCCGATCTCCATCCGGCTTGATGACATTGGTGGTCTTGCGCCAGAAGTCGCGGCTCTCCGGATCCCATTTGAACACGGTGACCGTTTCGCCAGTCATGCGCCCGATCGTATCGATCATCGTGTGGTCGGAAACCTCGTCGGGAATACTCTCCATGACCACGCGACTGACATTGCCGTCCGATCCCCAGGTCACGGAGGTGCCCGGCATGTCGCGGCCGACGATCGTCGCGGCAATCCGCAGGCTCGCGTCCTGGCGAGTCACGGCGTCATGGGTGATCCGATCGGCGATGACCAGGTAGATGACGGTTGCGACAGTTCCCAGAGCAAGCACCACCGTAAGCGCTGCCGCCATCGAGACGATTGAAACCAGGTTGAGTCGCGAGAGCAGGGTCATGGTTTGTCTTCCTCTTTGCGGAGTTCTTCCGCGTAAATTCATCAGTATTATTGCTTGTTGTAAAAGTGTAAAATTGTGGTTACCGGAGGAATTTCTTGTTTATATCAGTTTTAAGCGAAGAGAGAATTTGTCCTGCGCGAGGATTTCGACGCAAGGCTCAGTATCGATCATGTCTTGCTGGCAATGCCAGACCGGAACCCGGGGGATCCGCCAGGCCGATTGCCGGCAGCGGATTTTTGGGCGCGTTTCCTGGTAGGGTATAGGTCAATCTGACTAACTCTTGGTAAACTTCAGGTGGAGATGGAGTTTCATTTGTAATTTCCTGCGAGTTTCGCTGGCGCTTGGGGGCATTTCTTGCCGTATTTTCGATATATTGAACATTGCCGGCGGACGAAATTCTGGAAGGCTGGTCGATCCTTGCAAGGCCAGCCGTGCGTGGCGGAATGATTGCCGCGTATGTTGCAGGGATGAGCGCGGCACATGTTGCGCCTGTCCTTGGCTCTTGTGCCGGGCAGCGTGTGCGGGCACTGAAGGAGAGCCGCGACATGAGACCCGGCGGTGACGGCGCCGGCTCGCCGAGGGGCAGCCATGCGCAGCAGCTTTCGACGCAACGGGTTTGCATCGCACCGGACTGTCCCATATGTAGTGTCGAAAATTCAACTTTATGAGAAAGGCCGGTCGATGAGGCCGGTCGGGACCCGCCGTGATCGTCTGTTCCTGCAATGTCCTGACGGACAAGGAGTTACGCAAGGCCGCGCGCGAACTGCAGTCCGGGCCCGACCGCGTGGTCGTGACGCCGGGTGCGGTGTTTCGCGCGCTCGGCAAGCGCCCGCGTTGCGGTAGCTGTTTCAGCACCGTCATACCGATCATTCACGAGGAAGCACCGGCGGACAAGGATACGTCGTCGACAGCGGGGAAGAGCAGCGATGAAGGGTGATGCCAGGGTAATCGACTATCTCAACAAGGCGCTGCGGCACGAATTGACCGCCGTCAACCAGTACTGGCTGCATCACCGCATGCTCGACGACTGGGGCTATGCAAAGCTGGCTGCGAAGGAACTCGAGGAGTCGATGGAGGAGCGGGCGCATGCCGACCGGCTCATCGCGCGGATCCTCTTTCTCGGCGGCTTTCCGAACATGCAGAGCCTCGACCCGCTGCGCGTCGGCCAGTCGCTGAAGGATGTGATGGAAGCGGATCTTGCAGGTGAGTATTCTGCAAGGGCGTTGTACAAGGAGGCGCGCGAGGTCTCGCTGGCTGCGGGTGACTACGTTTCCAAGCTGTTGTTCGAGGACCTTCTGGCCGATGAGGAGGCGCATATCGACTATCTGGAGACGCAGCTCCAGTTGATCGAGCAGATCGGCATCGAGCGCTATGGGCTGCTGCAGTCGGAGGCCGCCGACGCGGTCGGCTGATCGGTGGCGGAGGGGCTGCCGAAGTCCAGCACCGGCCCGGCGGCTGCCTCCGCATCGGTCCGGTCATGAGTGACGAGTAATACCGGCAGGCCGCGCGCGCGCGCCTTGTCGAAGACGAGCCTGCGGATCTGGTCGCGCAGCGCCGCATCGAGGCGGGAGAACGGTTCGTCCAGCAGGAGCGCTCGTGGCCGCGATTCCAGCACCCGCATCAAGGCGACTCGCGCCTTCTGGCCGCCGGACAGGGTGGTGGGGTCACGCGCCTCGAAGCCGGCAAGCTCTACATCGGCAAGCGCTTTGGCAACCGCCTCCCGTCGCCGCTCGCGGCCGCGCAGATCTGCGGGCAGGGCGAAGGCGATGTTCTCGCCAACGCTCATATGCGGAAACAGCAATGGGTCCTGGAACAGCAGCCCGAGGCGTCGCCGATGCGGCGGCAGGCGGGTGAGGTCGAGGGGGCCGGACAGCACCCGTCCCTGCGCGCTGAAGGCCGGGTCGAGGAAACCGGCCGCATAGGCGAGCAGGGTCGATTTGCCGATGCCGGAGGGTCCCATCACCGTCAGCACCTCGCCGGGCGAGATCTTCCGGTCGAGAGCGATCAACGCGAGCCCGGCAAGCACGATGCGGACCTGGTCGAAAACGAGGGCATCGGTCATGCAGCGGCCTCGCCGTCAGCGCGTCGGCGATGGGCGACGCCGGGGATCGCCGCCGCGAGCAGGAAGGCGGCGAAGGGCAGCAGCATCTGCAGCAGGCCATAGAGGCCGATGAGTTGCCGGTTGCCGCCGGCGGCGAGCGCCACCGCTTCCGTCGTCACCGTCGACACCCGGCCGCCGCCGATCAACAGGGTCGGCAGGTATTGCGCAACGGAAACGGCGAAGCCGAGTGCGGCCGCCGTCGCCACCGCCTTGCGTGCGAGCGGCAGCCTCACCCGCCAGAAGCTGCGGGCCGGCGAGGCGCCGAGGGCACTGGCCATATGGCCGTAGCGCGGATCGACCGCGCGCCAGGGATCGGACAGCGCCAGAAAGACGTAAGGCAGGACGAAGACCATGTGGCCGAGTGCGACCGCAAGGAGCGTATCGTGCAGCCCGGCCATCAGGAACAGGATCTGGAGCCCGAACAGGAAGGCGATCTGCGGGACGATCAGGGGCAGATAGAGCAGTGGCAGCGAACGATGCTGAACCGCCCGCCCCTCGCGCGTCTCGTTCTCCAGGCAGGCAAGGGCGAGCACGACGGCAACTGCGATGACCGGCAGGGCGATGGCGAGCGTCGTGGCGATGGCATCGCCTGCTGCCTGTCCGTGCGCCGTCCAGGCGCGAAAGGTCAGGTGATGGGGCAGCGTATCGGGAAAGCGCCAGGGGCCGGCCACCGACCACAGGGCCAGCAGTGCAAGGCCGGCAAGCGTCGCGGCGGCCAGCAGCGCCATCGCGCTTCCCGACAGGGCGGGGGTCAGACGTTCCGCCGCACTGCGCCGTCCCCCCTCGATCCAGCGGCGGCCGAGCATCGCGGCAAGCCGCTCGCCGCAGATCCACAGGACGATGGCGAAAAGGCTGAGGCCAAGCTGTGCCAATGCGCCGGCCGAAGCCATGAAGCGCAGCGACAGATCGGGATCGTTCATCCATCCGGTCAGCCGCACGGCGAGCGGCGGCGGCGTGGTCGGCCCGAGGATCAGCGCCACATCGACGACGGAGGTGGCATAGGCAAGGACGGCAAAGACCGGCAAACGGATCTGCGGATAGACGCGTGGCAAGACGGTGGTCAGCCAGCCGGCGACGGGCGCATAGCCAAGGCTTGCCGCCACCCTCCGGCTGCGCAGGGGATCGGCCTGCGGCAGGGCGGCAAGGAGCATCAGGAACAGGAACGGGATCTCCTTCGCCATCAGGCCGAGCGTCATCGTCAGCCCAAGCGGGTCGCCGACAATCAGCAGGTCCGGCGGGCGCTGGAGGCCGGTGGCCCAGGGCGACAGCAGTCGCATGACAAAGCCTGAGGGGGTGATGAGGAAGGCAAGGCCGAAGGCGGCGGCGGCATGCGGCACCGCCATCAGCGGCGAGAGCAGCCGGCGCAGCAGCCGGAAGAAGCGGCTGCCTTCGAAGGCGGCGGTGAACAGCACCGCGACCGTGAAGGCGCCGAGCGTCGCGGCAAGGCCGGTGCCGAGCGAGAGCAGCGCGGACTGGCCGATGCCGGGCTGGCCGAGCAGCAGGCGCAGCGGCTCCAGCGACATCGCGGTGCCGCCGAGCGCCGGCACATAACCGGCCGCCGGCAGCAGGGTTCCGAAGAGCCCGGCCGCAACCGGCCCCAGCATCAGGGCAAGCGTGAGCGCCGGGGCGAGCTTCAGCATATGTGCTGCGCCCGCCGCTCTGCGCGTCGCGCGGTCACTGCGAGGCGTAGCGGGCCGTCCAGGCGCGCTCCAGTTCGACCATCCAACTGGCATGCGGCTCGTCGATCACCGGCCCGAGCTCCTCCGGCGACAGGGTGGCGATGCCGAGATCGAGCGCGTTGAAGCGCTCCCGCTCAGCCGTCTCCAGCCGCTCCACCGCGAGCACGGTCGGATCGCCCCAGATCGCCGGATCCTGCTTGCGCGCCTGGGCTTCGGGCGACAGCAGGAAGTTGGCGAGGACAAGGGCGCCGGCCTTGGCGCTGGCATTGAACGGAATGGCGACGAAATGAGCGTTGCCGATGGTGCCGCCGTCCAGCACGAAGGTGCGCACGGTGTCCGGCAGTTCGCCGGCGGCGATGGCCGCGGAGGCGCCGGCGGGATTGAAGGTGAAGGCGATGTCGATCTCGCTGTCGGCCAGCAACTGGCGCAGGGCCGGCTGGTTCTGCGGGAAGGATCGACCCTGCCGCCACATGTTCGGATGCAGGTCGTCGAGATAGGCGAAGAGCGGGGCGACATCGGCCTCGAAAGTTGCCGGGTCGACGGGGCGGGACAATTTGTCGGGGTCGGCGATGGTGGTGGCGAGCACCTGCTTCAGGAAGGTCGAGCCATGGAAGTTCGGCGGCTGCGGATAGGTGAAGCGTCCGGGATTGGCTTTCGCATACTCGGCGAAGGCGGCGAGCGTCTTCGGCGGCTCGGGCAGCGTCGCCGTGTCGTGCATGAAGACGAGCTTGGCCATGCCCCAGGGACTTTCCAGCCCGTCCGTCGGTTCGGTGAAATCGGTCACCACCGCCGGCTTGTTCTCCACATCGACGAGCGGCCAGTTGGGGAGCTTCGTTGCCCAGCCCGGCGTCATCAGCAGGCCCGACTGCTTCAGCGACAGGAAATTCTCGCCGTTGATCCACACGAGATCGACAGCGCCGCCGCTGTCCTTGCCGGCCGCCTTCTCGGCGACGATGCGGGCGACCACATTGGCGGTGTCGTCCACCTTCACCTGTTCCACGGTGATGCCGTGCCGCTGCTTCACCTGCTCGCCGGCCCAGGCGATATAGGCGTTGATGCGCGGCTCCCCGCCCCAGGCGTGGAAGTAAACGGTCTGCCCCTTCGCCTGCGCCAGCACCTCGTTCCAGGCGGCCGGGTCGACGGCCTCCGCGGCGCGGCCCGTTGCGACCGTCAGCGGCAGGGCGAGCGTGGCGGCCAGCAGGGCGCCGCGCATCAGCCGCGGCAGCAGGCGAGTGTCGGTCATGTGGAGTCCCCCTTCCCGTTTCGCATTGTGTCGCAAGCCCCTGCAATGACGGTCAACACACGGCTTCGTGACGCTGTTGCCGCTGCCGTGTTCGTCCGCATCGCGCCTAGAGCGGCAGGACATGCGTGTCCTTGACCTCTTCCATCACCGCGTAGGTGTGCGTCTCGCGCACGCCGGGAAGATCGAGGACGGCGTCGGCCAGCAGCTTGCGATAGGCCGCCATGTCGGAGACGCGCGCCTTGACCAGATAGTCGAAGCCGCCGGCGACCATATGGCATTCCAGCACCTGCGGCACCCGCTTCACCGCCCGCGCGAAGGCGTCGAACACGTCCGGCGTCGTCCGGTCGAGCTTGACCTGGAGAAACACCAGCAGCCCCTGGCCGAGGCGGAGCGGATCGAGTTCGGCGGAAAAGCGCAGGATATATCCCTCGCGGAGCAGCCGCTTCATCCGTTCCGCCGTCGCGGTGGGGGAGAGGTTGACCTTTGCGGCGAGATCCGTCGTGGTGATGCGGCCGTCGACCTGAAGCACTTCGAGGATGCGGCGGTCGATGCGGTCTAGACCCGTGGATTGCACGGCAGTTTCGGATTTCACAGGAAAAATTCCATTATGATTGCCAATCTTTGCCGAAATTCACGGCGTATCCGGCAGTATAATACGAAAATCTCCGAAGAACGAGGCTTGTTCGGGGAGTGGAGCGGCAGGTCGCAGGATCCGCCGCGAGCGTATGCCTTCGATCTGGAGTCGTCATGACCTCTGCCCCGGAACGCGCGCCCGCCGCGCTGTCTCAGACCGATCTTTCTCCGTTCCGCGCTCCCTTCGCGCCCTCCGACGACAGCGCCGTTCGCGGTCTTCTGGGCAAGATCGCCTTCGACGAGGCGACCGAGGCGCGGATCGACGACATCGCCTCCGGCTACATCCAGTCGATCCGCTCGGCGATCGGCGGTCTCGGCGGCGTCGAGGACTTCCTGCGCGAATACGGATTGTCGACCCGCGAGGGATTGGCGCTGATGGTGCTGGCCGAAGCGCTGCTGCGCGTGCCGGACGCGGTGACCGCCGACAAGCTGATCGAGGACAAGCTGGCCGCCGCCCGCTTCGACGAATCGGAAGGGGGCGCATCCGACACCTGGCTGGTCTCCGCCTCCTCCTGGGCGCTGGGCGTCACCTCCCGCTTGCTGCATCCGGGCGAGCAGCCCAATACGATCCTTGCCGCCCTGGTCAAGCGCATGGGCATGCCGGCGGTGCGCGCAGCGACGCGCCAGGCGATGCGCATCCTCGGCCACCAATTCGTGCTCGGAGAGACCATCAAGGGCGCCCTGTCACGGGCGAAGGGGCAGGAAGCCAAGGGCTACCGCTACTCCTACGACATGCTGGGTGAGGGCGCCCGCACCGCCGGCGATGCCGAGCGCTACTTCCGCTCCTATGCGGATGCGATCGAGGCGATTGGCGCGGCGGCCGGCAAGGGCGAACTGCCCGCCCGCCCGGGCATTTCCGTCAAGCTCTCGGCGCTGCATCCGCGCTATGAGGCGGTCAAGGGTACGCGCGTGCGCGACGAACTAGTGCCGCAGTTGCTCAAGCTCGCCCAGGCGGCCAAGCGCCACAATCTCAACTTCACGGTCGACGCGGAGGAAGCCGACCGGCTGGAGATCTCGCTCGACATCTTCGCCGCCGTTGCGGCCGATCCCTCGCTTGCCGGCTGGGACGGTTTCGGTCTTGCCATCCAGGCCTACCAGAAGCGGGCGCTCGCCGCCGTCAACTGGATCATCGGTCTCGCCGAGAGGCTCGATCGCCGCTTCATGGTGCGTCTCGTCAAGGGCGCCTACTGGGATACCGAGATCAAGCGCGCGCAGGAGCGCGGGCTGGAGGACTTCCCGGTCTTCACCCGCAAGGCGGCAACGGACCTCTCCTATCTCGCCTGCGCCGGGGCGCTGCTCGGCGCGCGAGCCCGCATCTATCCGCAATTCGCCACCCACAACGCGCTGTCGGTCGCGCAGATCATCGCCATGGCCGGCAACGAGGGCGGCTTCGAGTTCCAGCGCCTGCACGGCATGGGCGAGAGCCTCTACAAGGCCGTGACCGAGCGCGACGGGCATCCCTGCCGCATCTATGCGCCCGTCGGCGGCCATCGCGATCTGCTGGCCTACCTGGTTCGCCGCCTGCTGGAAAACGGCGCCAACTCGTCCTTCGTCTCGGCGGTGGGCGATGCTTCCGTGCCGATCTCGCGGCTGCTTGCCCGCCCGCACGATCTGCTGACCGGAGGCACCCGCGCCTGCAATCCGAAGATCCCGCTGCCGGCCGCGCTTTATGGGGAAAGCCGCAACAACTCGAAAGGCCTGGAGTTCGGCCTTGCCCGCGACCGCTCGCGGCTGGTCGAGGAGATGGCGAAGGCGCCTCGTATGGTCGAGGGGGCGGGCCCGCTTTATCCGGGCGTGGAGGCGCGCGGTAAGGAGCGCTCGGTCCTGTCGCCGATCGATGGCGCGACCCATGTCGGCTCCGTGCGCGAGGCGACGCCCGACGACGTCTCGGCGATGTTCGACGCGGGCCTCAAGGGCTTTGCGCGCTGGTCGCGCACGCCTGTCGACCAGCGGGCGGCGGCCATCGCCCGGCTTGGCGACCTGCTGGAGGCGGAGACGCCGCGGCTGATGGCGCTGCTCGCCCGCGAGGCCGGCAAGACCCTGCCCGACGGCCTTGCCGAGGTGCGCGAGGCGGTCGACTTCTGCCGCTACTACGCCGCCGAGGCGGTGAAGCAGTTTGGCGAAGGCACCTTGATGCCCGGACCGACCGGCGAGGAAAACCGCTACCGCCTGCGCGGGCGCGGCGTCTTCGTCTGCGTCTCGCCGTGGAATTTCCCGCTGGCGATCTTCCTCGGACAGATCACCGCGGCGCTGCTGGCCGGCAATGCGGTGATCGCCAAGCCGGCCGAGCAGACGCCGCTGATCGCTTTCGAGGCGGCAAAGCTGATCCATGCCGCCGGCGTGCCGGAGGATGTGTTCCTGCTGGCGCCCGGCGGGCGCGAACTGGGCGCGGCGCTGGTCGCCGAGCCGCGCGTTGCCGGCGTCGCCTTCACCGGCTCGACCGAAACGGCCTGGGCGATCAACCGGACGCTCGCGGCCAAACGCGGTCCCATCGTGCCGCTGATCGCCGAGACGGGCGGCATCAACGCCATGCTGGTCGACGCGACGGCGCTGCCGGAGCAGGTCTGCGACGACGTGATGATGTCGGCCTTCCGCTCCGCCGGCCAGCGCTGCTCGGCGCTTCGCCTGCTCTACCTGCAGGAGGACGTGGCCGACAAGCAGCTCGAGATGCTGAAGGGCGCGGCGAGCGAATTGTCGCTCGGCGATCCGGCGGATCCGGCCACCGACATCGGCCCGGTGATCGACCTCGATGCTCGCGACCGTCTGCTGTCGCATGTGGGGGAGATGCGCCGCACCCAGAAGCTGCTCTATGCGGGTGAGGCGCCCGGCGGGGCGTTGGCGCGTGGGACCTGGGTGGCGCCGCATATCGTGGAGCTCGATCGGCCCGATGCACTGACCAAGGAGACTTTCGGCCCGATCCTGCATGTGGTGCGCTACAAGGCATCCGACCTGCCGAAGATGCTGGAGACCATCGCCGCGACCGGCTACGGCCTGACGCTCGGCGTGCACAGCCGCATCGACGCGACGGTGGCGGCCGTGGTCGACCGGTTGTCGGTCGGCAATGTCTATGTCAACCGCAACACCATCGGCGCGGTGGTCGGCACCCAGCCCTTCGGCGGCTCCGGCCTGTCCGGCACCGGTCCGAAGGCCGGCGGCCCGGCCTATCTCGGCCGCTTCGCGCTGGAGCAGGTCGTCTCGATCAACACGGCGGCGGCCGGCGGCAATGCCAGCCTGATCGCCATGGCCGAGGAAGACTGAGGCCTACTTTACGGACTGCCGGGCCGAGCGCTTGCTACCTGCGCGGCTTGGCCCGGTTGGTCGCCGGGGCGGAAAGCGGATCGTCCGGCCAGGGGTGCTTGGGGTAGCGGCCCTTCATCTCGGCCTTTACCGCTGCCCAGGAGCCGCGCCAGAAGCCGGGCAGGTCGCGGGTGATCTGGATCGGCCGGTGGGCCGGCGACAGCAGTTCCAGGATCAGCGGCACGCTGCCCCCCGCAATCGCCGGATGCCGGTCGAGGCCGAAGAGTTCCTGCACCCGGATGGGCAGCGTCGGCCCTTCCTCGCGGTCGTAGTCGATCGGGACATGCGAGCCGGACGGGGCGGCGAAATGGGTCGGCAGCAAGCGGTCGAGCTCGCCCAGCCGGTGCTGCGGCAGCAGGGCGGCGAGCGCATTGCCCAGCATCTCGGCATCGAGCGCGGAGGCGCTGCGCAGGCCCGCGAGATAGGGGCCGAGCCAAACGTCCATCGTTTCGCTCAAGGCATCGTCGCCAAGATCCGGCCAGGCCTCGGCCTCGACAGCCGGCAATAGCCCCCGCAAAGTCACGACGCGGGCGCGCAGGGCCGCCTGGGCCTTGCTCCAGGGCAGGGCGCGGGCGCCGCGTGTCTTGAGGAAGGCAAGGAGAGCTGCGGCGACGGCATCCGGATCGGGATTGGGCTCGACAGCTTCGCACAGCACCAGCCGGCGATAGCGGCGCAGCCGCCGTGCTCGCACAGAGCCCGAGGCCTCGCAGGCGACCTGCACCTCGTCCTCGATCTCGCCGGCGAAAAGCTGCTCGATCTCCTCGCGCGTGATTGGAGCGCCGAGCAGGATGCGGCCGCGCGCGGCATTGCCCTGCAGGTCGGCGACGACGAGGAACGGCTCGCGCGCCAGCGGATCGGCCTCGTCGACGCGCCCGCCCCGGCCATTGGCCATGCGGAAACCGCCGTGCCCGTCCTGCGCCTGCGCCACCCGGTCGGGATAGGCGAGCGCCAGCAGCCTGCCGGCCGCTTCCGTGTCGCCTGCTGCCATCGAAGTCGTCTTCGCGCTCGGCCCCTTGTCGATCAGCGATTGCCAGCGCTGGGCCATGCCGCGCGCGGCTGTGCTGCGCGGATCGCGGGCGCGGCGAAAATCCATCAGGCGGTGGCGAAGATCCGCCGAGCGCCCGCCGAGTCCTTGTTCGGAGAGCAGGGCCGCGATCTCGCAAGCAAGCCGGCCCTCTCCCGTTTTCGCCGCCCGCACCAGCATATGCGCAAGCCGAGGCGCCAGCGGCAGCGCGCGCATGCGCTCGCCCTCCGCCGTCAGCCGCCCCGTGCCGTCGAGCGCTTCGAGCCGCTGCAACAGGGCGACTGCCTCGTTCCAGGCGGCCGCCGGCGGCTGGTCGGGAAAGCGCAAGGCGGCCGGATCGCTGACGCCCCAGGCGGCAAGGTCGAGCGCCAGGCTGGAGAGGTCCGCCTCCAGGATTTCGGGCCTGTCGTTGGCGGGCAGCGAGGCGGTCTGCGCCTCGTCCCACAGCCGGTAGCAGATGCCCGGCTCCATGCGCCCGGCGCGGCCGCGCCGCTGGTCGGCAGCGGCGCGCGAGGCCCGTACGGTCGCAAGCCGGGTGAGACCGGTCGCAGGCTCATGGACCGGCACGCGGGCAAGGCCGCTGTCGATGACGACCCGCACGCCCTCGATGGTCAGCGAGGTCTGGGCGATTGAGGTGGCCAGCACCACCTTGCGCCGGCCGCTCTGCGCCGGGCGAATGGCGGCATTCTGTTCGGCGCCGGTGAGGGCGCCGTAGAGCGGAGCAAGGTCGGTATCGGCCGGCAGGTGCGGGCCGAGCATGTCCGCGGCACGGCGGATCTCGCCCTGTCCGGGCAGGAAGGCGAGGATCGAGCCGATCTCCTCCGCCAGCGCCTTGCGCACCGCACTTGCCACTTGAGCTGCAATGTCGCGGTCGGCGTCGCGTCCGAGATAGCGGGTCTCGACCGGAAAGCTGCGTCCCTCGCAATGGATCACCGGCACGCCGCCGAGATGGCTGGCGACGCCTGCCGCATCGATGGTCGCCGACATCGGCACGATGCGCAGGTCCTCGCGCAGCGCCCCTTGCGCATCGAGGGCGAGCGCAAGGCCGAGATCGCCGTCCAGCGAGCGCTCGTGAAACTCGTCGAAGAGGATGCAGGCAATGCCCGCAAGCTCGGGATCCTCGAGGATCATCCGGGTGAAGACGCCTTCGGTGACCACTTCGATGCGCGTCCGGGCGGAGACTTTCGTCTCCAGCCGCACCCTGAGGCCGACCCGTCCGCCGACCTCCTCGCCAAGCAGCGACGCCATCCGGGCAGCCGCCGCGCGGGCCGCGAGCCGGCGGGGCTCCAGCACGATGATGCGCCCGTCGCCGCGCCATGTCGCATTGAGCAGGGCCAGCGGCACCACCGTCGTCTTGCCGGCGCCGGGTTCGGCCACCAGCACGCAGGCGGTATGCGCTTCCAGTACGGCGAGCAGATCCGGCAGCACCGCATCGATGGGAAGCGGTGGCCGCGTTGCGGCAGCCTCGCTCATTGCGGTGTCGCGGCGGAGCCCATGGCGTCGTCGGCGCTCCAGTGCCGTCCGGCAAGCTCGACGGCAAACAGCGTCGGGGTGCGGGCGAAGCTTGCAAGCCCCTCCAGCGCCGGGTTGCTATGGCGCACCAGGAAGGTCGGGATCGAGGCAAGCAGCGCCGAATGCGGAGCCTTCGCCTCGAACGAGGCGCGGAAGGCGGGATGCGCCAGATAGGTGTCGATGCGGCCGGGAATGCCGCCGCCGAGGAAGACGCCGCCACGCGCGAGGAAGGTGAGGGCGAAGTCGCCGGCCACCCGCCCCAGCGCCCGCACGAAGATGTCCATGGTGCGCAGGGCGATCTCGTCGCCGCCGTCGGCCGCCTCGGTCACGTCGCTGGGCCGCTCGAAGGCGCGGTGGGTCGCGGCTTCCGCCGCCACGGCCCGCGACAGGCGCAGCAGGCCGGCACCGCTGATGATACGCTCGGCACCGATGCGCCCCTCCTGCCGCTCGATATGCGGCCAGACCCGATAGTCCGTCTCGGAGACGGGACCGAGTTCCATGTGGCCGCCTTCGCCCGGGATCGGGACCCAGGTGCCGGCGGTATGGATCATGGCCGCCGCGCCGAGGCCGGTGCCCGGCCCCAGCACCACCTTGGCGCCGTTCGCCTGCGCCGTTCCGCCGCCGATCTGGCGGATGTCGTCGCCGGCAAGACCGGGCAGGGCCAGGGCCTGCGCCTCGAAGTCGTTGAGCACCACGACACTTTCCAGGCCGAGCCGGCGGATCAACTCGCGCGGCTCGATCACCCAGTCCGCATTGGTCATGGGAATGCGGTCGCCGGTGACCGGCCCCGCCACCGCGAGCACGGCCGTGCGCGGCATGACGGATGTGTGGTCGAGCACGGTGGCGATCGCCGCCTCGGCAAGGCCGGGGAAATCGGCGGTCGGCACAGAGCCGTAGACCTTCGTCGCGGCATGGGTGTCGGTGACGATCGCGAAGCGGGCATTGGTGCCGCCGATATCGGCGACCAGCACGGGAAAGCGGAAACCGCGAAGGCTGGGCGGGGAAAGGGTCATCAGGCCTGGGGGAAGATTTCGGGAGTGGTCGATGTTGTCGGAAGGCCGGCAAGACGCGCGGAGCGCAGCAGGATCTCGGCCGTTGCCCGGTTCAGCGCCATCGGGATGTTGTAGACGAGGGCGAGGCGCATCAGCGCCTTGACGTCGACATCATGCGGCATGGGCGACAAGGGATCGACGAGGAAGATGAGCCCTTGCAGCCGACCTTCCGCGATCATCGCGCCGATCTGCTGGTCGCCGCCGAGCGGGCCGCTCTTCAGCCGCTCGATCACCAGGCTCGGACAGACCTCGAGAATGCGCCCGCCGGTGGTCCCGGTCGCCACCAGGCGGAAGGAGCCAAGCTTGTCCTCATGCGCCTTGGCAAAGGCGACCATCTCGTCCTTGCGGGCATCATGGGCGACCAGCGCCAGCGACGGCTTGGCGGGACGTGTGTCGGGCAAGGGGCTCGCGGTTCCGGTCAAGGCGATCCTGCGTGGTCTCTGGCGGTGGCGGACAAGCGGATACGGATCCTGAGCCTAGTGTGGTGAATTTGAAATACGCCTCATTTTGACAGCACACCCAGAGCGTATTTCAAATTCGAAAGCCACACTAGAAACATAAACTTGCTAGTCATCCTTTTGAATCTGAAGTTCGTACGGAGCATGCCATGAACTGTGACGAACTTCAGATTCGGATGACTAGGATGTACCCGCTTACGCGCCGGGTTGAAAGCCGCTCCTTGCAAGGGGGCGTCAACCGGCCGGAGCTGTTCAATCATAGAGCCCGCAATTGACCGGCTTGCGGCTGCTTGCCCGGTGCACGAGCGGCCGCTCCGGCATCAGCCCCGCGATCTCCAGCACCAGCTTCATGCGGATCGCATCGGCAAACTGCTCGCGCGAGCGCACCGGTATGGAGAAATGCCCGGGTCCGCCGATCACGCAGTCCTCATAATAGTGGTCGACGTTCAGCATGGCCTGCCAGGTGTCGCGATCCGCCTTCAGCATTAGCGGCAGTCCGTTGATGGTGATGCCGGCGGCGATCGCCTGATCGCGGAAGATGCTGACCTTGCCGCCCTGGTTGTTGGGACCATCGCCGGAAATGTCGATGACCTTGCGCAGGCCCTGATAGTCGCTCGTTGCCATCATCGCGACGGAATGAGCGATGGCGGCGGAGATCGAGGTTCTCTGGCTTTGCCGCAAGGGGGCTTCGGCGATCTTCGCGGCGAAGGCCGCCGCCGAGGCGTGGTCGCTGATCACGGACCAGTCCGCGACGATGAACTGGTCGCTGGCGCTGCCCCATTCCATATAGGCGATGGCGATGCGCCCGGTCGGCCCATAGCGGATGGCGTCGACGACCTCGGGCGAGGTCAGGGCCGCCACATAACCGGCCCGCTGGATCTCCTGCTCTTCCTTGTCCATCGACTGGGAAATGTCGACGGCCAGCACGAGTTCGACGTCGACCTCGCGCTCGGGATCGTAGCCGTATCCGAAGACGGAGGCGTTGCCGGCAGCGGCCGCCGGATTGGCGAGAGCCATGACGCAGACGATCCAGCCGGCGAGCACGTGACGCGTTCCGGCGATGCGGGCAGGCAGGGTCTGTCCTGCCTTCGGGGAGAGAACTGGCACGCACATGGTCGAAACTCCTTCAACCGGTGAAGGGCTCCTGCCTTGTCCGACGCTCCTCGTTCGTGCCTTATCTCGCGTCCGTTCCCTCTCCCGACCGCAGGTCTGCGGCTTCCTTCCGGCGCTCTGGCGATAACCGGCAATGAGCAAGAGCCGTGCCAGACGCTGCGGAAACCTGGTGTTTTCGCCAAGGGAAACCGTTTTGCCGGGTTGGTTCGCGAGCCGCAATCTGTGCGCCTTGCGAAACTCGATCCCGCTCAGCCGGTTAACGATTCCCTCCGGCGTTCCTCACGCAGGGGGCGCGCAGCGCCCATCACTCGGACAACTGCCCTTCCTTTCGGCAAATAGGGCCATTCTGCAAGAAATCCAGGCAAATCCTGCCGGCGGCCAGGCAGGATTTGCCGGGAAACGAGGAAACTGCCGTCTTCCGCTGCGGCTTGTTGCGAACGTGCTTGACCTTGGTCGGGCGCTCATGCAGTCTGATTGAAAGAAATCTCAAGAGCTGAAGAAATTTTCAGCCACAGGCGAGGGGTCCGGCATTTCGTTCCGACGCGGCAGGTGCCGCGCGGCGGCCGTCCCAGCAGGCGGGGACGACGGGAACGGGCATGCAGGCAGGCGACTGGACAACAGACATGGCGATCCGCGCCGCGTGGATGTCCTTCGTCGGCGGTGCGACGCAGGGCGAGATCGCCACGCGCCTCGGCATTTCGACCGCCAGGGTCCACCGGCTCATCGCCCACGCCCAGAAGACCGGTCTCGTCCGCTTCCAGATCGTCGGCCGTCCATCCGACTGCCTGGAGATCGAGGCGGCACTGGCGGATGCCCATGGCCTGTCCTCCTGCCTGGTCGCTCCGGACATCGGCAACTGCGACGACGCCTCGGCCATCCGCGCGATTGCCGAGGTTGCAGGCCCGCATCTTGCCAGTCTGCTTGGCAATCCCTCGCTCGTCCAGCTTGGCGTCGGCATGGGCCGCACCCTCAAGGCCGCAGTCGAGATGATGCCGCGCATCCAGCGTCCGGATCTCAGCATCGTGTCGATTTCCGGCTCGCTGACCCGCAAGCTCTCCGCCAATCCGTTCGATGTCGTCCAGCAACTGGCCGAGCGCACCGGCGGCGAGGGCTATTACCTGCCCGTCCCCTATCTCGCCGAGAGTGTTGCCGAGCGCGACACGTTCCTCGGCCAGCGCAGCGTGCAGGCGCTGCTGCAGCGGGCCCGCGCCTCGGACCTGTTCGTCATCGGCATCGGCTCGGTCGAGGATGACGGCCATCTCATCAGCCGCGACCTGATCTCGCGCGAGGAGCAGCGCGACCTGATCGCCACCGGCGCGGTCTGCGACCTGATGGGCCGGTTTATCGGTCGCGACGGACGTCTCGTGCCCGCAAAGCTGGGCGACAAGGCCGTCGGACTGCCCTTCGAGGCTGTTCGGGGGGCGCGTATCGTCGCGCTGGCCGGCGGGCTCGGCAAGCTTGAGGCAACGCGCGCCGCCCTGCGCGCGGGGCTGATCACGGACCTGATCGTCGACGAGAACCTGGGGCGAGCCCTGGCCGTCGCGGAAGGAACCAGACAAGCCCGCTCGGCATGAGGCCGGCGGGAAACAGGTGGAGGTAAGTCATGGTGATGAAAAGCGTGATTCTCGGGGCCGCGGCGGCGGTCCTGCTCGCCGGTACGGCGCTGGCTCAGGATATCCAGCCGGCGGTCGTCTATGACCTCGGCGGCAAGTACGACAAGTCCTTCAACGAGGCGGCGTTCATCGGCGCGGAGAAGTTCAAGTCCGAGACCGGCATCGACTATCGCGACTTCGAGATCCAGAACGACAGCCAGCGCGAGCAGGCGCTGCGCAATTTCGCCCGTCGCGGCGCCAATCCGGTGATCGCCATCGGCTTCCTGCATGCCAACGCGCTGGAAAAGGTGGCGGCGGAATTCCCCGACACCAAGTTCGCCATCGTCGACATGGTCGTCGACCTGCCGAACGTCCGCTCGATCCTCTTCAAGGAGCATGAAGGCTCCTACATCGTCGGCAAGCTGGCGGCGATGGCGTCGGAAAGTGGTAAGGTCGGCTTTGTTGGCGGCATGGACATCCAGCTCATCCGCAAGTTCGCCTGCGGCTACAAGCAGGGCGTCAAGGAGACCAACGCCGATACCGAGATCTTCGAGAACATGACCGGCTCGACGGGCGCGGCCTTCAACGACCCGGCCAAGGGTGGCGAGCTTGCCAAGTCGCAGATCGACCGCGGCGCCGACGTGATCTATCACGCCGCCGGTGCCACAGGCCTCGGCGTGCTGCAGGCGACGGCCGATGCCGGCAAGCTCGGTATCGGTGTCGACAGCAACCAGAACGCCCTGCATCCGGGCAAGGTGCTGACCTCCATGCTGAAGCGTGTCGACATTGCTGTCGAGAAGGCCTTCACCGACGCCAAGGACGGCAACTGGACCTCGGGCATCTATTCGCTCGGCTTGGCCGAGGGCGGTGTCGACTGGGCTCTCGACGAGCACAACGAACCGCTGATCACCGACGACATGAAGGCGGCGGTCGACCAGGCCAAGGCCGACATCATCTCCGGCAAGATCGTCGTCCATGACTACATGGCGAGCGAAAGCTGCCCCTTCTGAGGTGACAGGCATGCGCCGCGGGCAGGGCCTGCGGCGCATGCCGCCCCATTTCGGGGCTGGCGATGCGGGACAGCGGTGATGACGCCTATCCTGAAAACGGTTGCGATCCTTGCCCTTGCGGCGGGTCTTGCCGCGACACCCGCGGCGGGTGAGCCGGCGCTCGTCTATTCCGTCGGCGGCAAGTTCGACGGCTCGTTCAACGAAGCCGCCTTCCGTGGCGCCGAGCGGTTTGCCGCCGACACCGGCGAACCCTATCGGGACTTCGAGATTGCTCGCGATGCCGACAGCCTGCAGGCGCTGCGGGGCTTTGCCGCGCGCGGGGCGGAGCCGGTGGTTGCCATTGGCTTCAATCAGGCGGCGGCGGTCGCGGCGGCGGCCAAGGACTATCCGCAAACGAATTTCTCGATCATCGACATGGTGGTCGAGGCACCGAACGTGCGCTCCGTCGTCTTTCGCGAGCATGAGGGCTCTTATATCGCCGGCCTGCTGGCCGCGATGGCGTCGAAAACCGGGACCATCGGCTTCGTCGGCGGCATGGACATCCCGATCATTCGCCGGTTCCTGTGCGGCTACCGCCAGGGAGCGGCATCCGTTTCGCCCGACATACGGGTTCTCTTCAACATGACCGGCGACACGCCGGCGGCCTTTGCCGATCCGGCGCGCGGCGCGGAGCTTGCGCGTGGCCAGATCAAGCGCGGCGCCGATGTCATCATCCAGGCCGCGGGCGGCACCGGCATCGGTGTGCTGCAGGCCGTGGCCGATGCCGGCGTTCTCGGCATCGGCACCGACAGCAATCAGAACGGCCTGCACCCCGGCCACATCCTTACCTCGATCCGCAAGCGCGTCGATGTTGCCGTCTATCGCAACTTCGCCGACACGCAGGCCGGCACATGGAGCGCCGGCCTCGAGGTGCTTGGCCTGGCGGAGGGCGGCATGGACTGGGTGATCGACGACAACAACCGCGCGCTCGTCACCGCGCAGATGGAGGCGGCGGCCGGCGAGGCGGCCGCCAGGATCGCCGACGGCACGATCACCGTGCACGACGCGGTCAGCGACGGGGAGTGTGCGCTGTGAGCGACCAGCTTGCCATCGAACTCGTCGGCGTCGACAAGCGCTTCGGACAGGTCCACGCCAACAAGGACATCCACCTGAAGGTCAAGAAGGGCTCGATCCACGGCATTGTCGGCGAGAACGGTGCCGGCAAGTCGACGCTGATGTCGATCCTCTACGGCTTCTATCACGCCGATTCCGGTGAGATCCGCGTCGACGGCAGGAAGGTCTCCATTCCCTCCAGCCAGGCAGCGATCGCGCTGGGCATCGGCATGGTCCACCAGCACTTCATGCTGGTGGAGAACTTCACCGTGCTTGAGAACGTCATTCTCGGCGCCGAAGGCGGCGCTCTGCTCGCCGGCGGGATGTCGAAGGCCAGGGCTGAGCTGAAGCGCCTTGCCGACGACTACGATCTCAAGGTCGATCCCGACGCGCTGATCGAGGACCTTCCCGTCGGCCTGCAGCAGCGGGTGGAGATCCTCAAGGCGCTGTTCCGCAGCGCCGACATCCTGATCCTGGACGAGCCGACGGGCGTGTTGACCCCGGCGGAAGCCGATCACCTCTTCCGCATTCTCCGCGTGCTGCGCGACGAGGGAAAGACGGTGCTGCTGATCACCCACAAGCTGCGCGAGATCATGGCCGTGACCGACGAGGTCTCCGTCATGCGGCGCGGCGAGATCGTCGCGACGCGGCAGACGTCGAAGACCTCGATGGGCGAGCTTGCCGAACTGATGGTCGGCCGCCGCGTCCTGCTGGAAGTCGAGAAGGGACCGGCCCAGCCCGGCCGTCCGGTTCTGACGGTGGAGAACCTGACGGTGCGCGACGCGCGCGGCGTTGATGTGGTGCGCAATGTCTCGCTGGAGGTGCGCGCCGGCGAGATCGTCGGCATTGCCGGCGTGTCCGGCAACGGCCAGTCCGAACTGCTGGAAGCGATCGCCGGCATCCGCGCGGTGACATCGGGCACCGTCACGGTCGACGGGACCCGGGTGGATCTGACGCAAGGCGGCACGGATCCCGCCGCAATGCGCGGGCTCGGGCTCGCGCATGTGCCGGAAGACCGCCACCGGATGGGACTGGTGACCCGTTTTCCCGAATGCGAGAACGCTATTCTCGGCTATCACCGCGACCCGGCCTATGGGCGCGGTCCCTTCCTCGACTTCGATCGGATCCGCAAGGCGGCGAAGACCGAGATCGAGAAATACGACATCCGCCCGGCCGAATGCATGCTGAAGACCGCCAATTTCTCCGGCGGCAACCAGCAGAAGATCGTGCTGGCGCGCGAAATCGAGCGCGACCCGGTCATCCTGCTCGTCGGCCAGCCGACGCGCGGTGTCGACATCGGCGCCATCGAGTTCATTCACAAGCGTATCGTCGCCCTGCGCGACGCCGGCAAGGGCGTCCTGCTGGTCTCGGTCGAGCTCGACGAGATCCGCGCGCTGGCCGACCGGGTGCTGGTCATGTTCGACGGCAAGGTTGTCGGCGAGCGCGCGCCGGAGACGGCGGAAAGCGAGCTGGGCCTGCTGATGGCGGGCGCCAGCGGACAGGAGGCGGCGGAATGACGGCGGGACAGCTTCCGCGCTGGGTCGATTACGGGCTGATGCCGGCACTCAATGTCGCCGCCGCCTTCCTGGTCTCGGGCCTGGTGGTGCTCTTGATCGGCGAGAATCCGGTCGAGGCGGTCAAGGTCCTGGTCTGGGGCTCGCTCGGCTGGAACGAGGGCATCGGCTTCACCCTGTTCTATGCGACCAATTTCATCTTCACGGGCCTTGCCGTCGCGATTGCCTTCCATGCGGGCCTGTTCAACATCGGCGGCGAGGGGCAGGCCTATCTTGGTGGTCTCGGCGTCGCCCTGGCGTGCCTTGCGCTCGATCGTTATGTGCCGTGGTGGGTGACGCTGCCATTCGCGGTCGCGGGGGCTGCCGCCTTCGGCGCGGCCTGGGCCTTCATCCCGGCGATCCTGCAGGCCAAGCGCGGCAGTCACGTCGTCATCACGACTATCATGTTCAACTTCATCGCCGCCTCGCTGATGGTCTACCTGCTGGTCAACCTTCTGTCGAAACGCGGGTCGATGCAGCCGGAGACCCGCACGTTCGAGAGTGGCGGCCGCCTGCCGCTGCTGCAGGACGTGTTGCCGGGGACCAATTTCGGCTCCGCGCCGGTGAACTTCTCGTTCCTGCTGGCGCTCGCCGCCTGCCTGCTGGTCTGGGTGATCGTCTGGCGGACCCGGCTCGGCTACGAGATCCGCACCTTCGGCGCCAATCCGGTCGCCGCCGTCTATGCCGGAATCTCGCCGCTGCGCATCACCGTGGTCACCATGCTGATGTCCGGCGGTCTTGCCGGCATGATGGCGATCAACGAGATCATGGGCTCCCAGCACCGGCTGCTGATCGAGTTCGTCTCCGGCTACGGCTTCGTCGGCATTGCCGTTGCGCTGATGGGCCGTGCGCATCCTGTCGGCATCGTCTTCGCCGCCATCCTGTTCGGCATGCTCTACCAGGGCGGGGCGGAACTTGCCTTCGAGATGCCGGCGATCACCCGCGACATGATCGTCGTCATCCAGGGTCTGGTGATCCTGTTCGCCGGCGCGCTGGAGCACATGTTCCGCCCGGCGCTGCTGCGCATCTTCGGCGTGCTGGCCGCCCGGCCGGCTCCGGCGGCGTGAGGGGGAAGCCATGTTCGAAACCCTGATCTTCGTCCTCGACAGCACCGCACGGCTTTCCACGCCGCTGCTGCTGGCTGCCCTTGCCGGGCTCTATTCCGAGCGCTCCGGCGTCTTCGACATCGGCCTCGAAGGCAAGATGCTGGGGGCGGCCTTCGCCGCCGGGACGGCAGCAGCGCTCAGCGGCTCCGCCTGGATCGGTCTTGCCGCCGGCATCGTCATCTCGGTGGCGCTGGCTCTGGTGCATGGCTTTGCCTGCATCACCAATCGGGGCAACCAGATCGTCTCCGGCGTTGCCATCAACTTCCTGGCGATCGGCCTGACGGCGCTGCTCGGCCAGGCCTGGTTCGGCCAGGGCGGGCGCACGCCGTCCGTGAGCGGAGGTGGCCGCTTCGGAGAACTGACCTTGCCGCTGGCGGAGAGCCTGCGCGATGTGCCGGTGATCGGCCTGATCTATTACGAGCTCGTGTCGGGTCACAACATCCTGGTCTATGTGGCCTTCCTTGCGGTCCCCTTCTCCTGGTGGGTGCTCTATCGCACCCGCTTCGGCCTGCGCCTGCGCGCGGTCGGCGAGAATCCCGGCGCGGTCGATACGGCCGGCATCTCCGTCACCTGGCTGCGCTACCGCGCGGTGATCTGTACCGGCATCCTGTGCGGCATCGCCGGCACCTATCTCTCCATCGGCCAGTCGGCGAGCTTCATCGCCAACATGACGGCCGGCAAGGGTTTCATCGCGCTGGCGGCGCTGATCTTCGCCAAGTGGAAGCCGGTGCCGGTGATGTTCGCCTGCCTGCTCTTCGGCTTCCTCGATGCGGTGGCGATCCGCCTGCAGGGCCAGCAGGTGCCGGGCATCGGCGAGGTGCCGGTGCAGGCGATCCAGGCGCTTCCCTACATCCTCACCGTGGTGCTGCTGGCCGGTTTCATCGGCAAGGCGGTTCCCCCTCGCGCCGGCGGCGTCGCCTATGTCAAGGAACGTAGCTGAGCGGTGCCGGCAAGGAGGATGACATGAGCCGTTTCGACGAGTTGTTCGCTGCCGCCAGCGCGGCCCGCGAGAATGCGCATGCGAAATACTCCGGTTTTCGCGTCGGCGCCGCCCTCGCCACCCGGGATGGTCGGATCTTCGCCGGCTGCAATGTGGAAAACGCCAGCTTTCCCGAAGGCTGGTGCGCCGAGACCACTGCGCTCGGTGCCATGGTGGCCGCCGGCGGCCGGCCGGGCGACGTGGTCGAAGTGCTGGTCACCGCAAAGGCGGCGCTGTGCACCCCCTGCGGCGGCTGCCGCCAGAGACTTGCCGAATTCGCCGGCGACGATGTGCCGGTGCACATCTGCGACGACACCGGGCTGCGCCGCACGCTGACCATGGCGGAACTGTTGCCGGCCCGGTTCGTTCTCAAGGACGAGGAGAGGGATATATGAGCGGCTACGGGCCGGAATGCGCGGAAACGGTCCGCGCCGCAAGACCGGGCGATTACCGCGTCGCAATGGTGCTGGGCTCCGGCCTCGGCCAATTGGCCGAGGAGGTCGAGGACGCCGTCCGCATCCCCTATTCCAAGCTCACGGGCTTTCCGGTCTCCTCCGTTTCCTCGCATGGCAGCGAACTGGTCGCCGGTCGCCTCGGCGAGGTGCCGGTGGTCGTGCTCTCCGGCCGCGCCCATTACTACGAGGGCGGCGGCGCCGACGTCATGCGTACACCCTTGGAGACGCTGAAGGCGCTCGGCTGCGACACGCTGCTGCTCACCAACGCGGCCGGGTCCCTGCGTCAGGAGTTCGCCCCCGGCACGCCGATGCTGATCAGCGACCATATCAACTGGTCCGGCCTCAACCCCTTGATCGGCGAGGAAAGCGACCGCCGCTTTCTCGACATGAGCGCCGCCTACGATCCCGACTTCCGTGCCCGTCTGCGGGCGCTTGCCAAGGACGAGGAGATTGCGCTGGGCGAAGGCGTCTACATGTGGTTCTCCGGCCCTTCCTTCGAGACGCCGGCGGAAATCCGCATGGCGAAACTCCTGGGTGCGGACGCGGTCGGCATGTCGACGGTGCCGGAAGTAATTCTCGCCCGCTATCTCGGCCTGCGCGTTGCCGCGATCTCCACCATCACCAACTATGGTGCGGGCCTGCAGGCGCACGGCCTGTCGCATGAAGAAACCAAGTCGACCGCGCTGATGGCCGTCGACGCGCTGAAGCGGCTGATCCGCCGCTTCGTCAAGGACCTTGGAAATGCCTGACATGACCTCCGCCGAGGTGGCGCGGCGCGCGCTGCCGCTGGTCGATCTGACCAATCTCGACGACACCTGCACAACGGCCGACATCGACACGCTGTGTGCCCGCGCGGTGACACCCCATGGTCCCGTCGCGGCGGTCTGCATCTGGCCGCGCTTCGTCGCCCAGGCCGCGACCCTGCTCGCCGGCTCCGGTGTGCGCGTGGCAACCGTCGTCAACTTCCCGCAAGGCGGCGACGACACGCTGGCCGTCGTCGCCGAGACCCGCCAGGCGATTGCCGACGGCGCCGACGAGATCGACCTGGTCATGCCCTATCGCGCCCTGCTCGCCGGCCGGCGCGGCTTCGCCGAGACGCAGATCCGCAAGGTGCGCGAGGTCTGCGGCGACCGGCTGCTGAAGGTGATCCTGGAGACCGGCGAGATTGGGGATGCGCTGCTCGTCCATGCCGCCTCTCTGCTGGCGATTGCCGCCGGCGCCGATTTCATCAAGACCTCGACCGGCAAGGTGAAGGTCAACGCCACCCCGGAAGCGGCGGAGATCATGCTGACGGTCATCGAGGAAGTGCGGCGCGAGGGCGGTCCCGAGATCGGCTTCAAGCCTGCCGGCGGCATTCGCACCGTCGCGGATGCGGCGGCCTATCTGGCGATCGCCGACCGTATCCTGGGGGCGAACTGGGTTTCGGCCCCGCATTTCCGTTTCGGCGCGAGCGGCCTGCTCGATGCCCTGCTTGCCGCGCTCGACGGGCGCGAACCGACCACCGCCAAAGGATACTGACCCCATGCTGGCGCAGGAACTGATCCGCAAGAAGCGCGACGGCGGCACGCTCGCCCCCGAAGAGATCGCCTTCTTCGTCAAGGGATTGACCGACGACAGCGTCTCGGAAGGGCAGGTGGCGGCGCTTGCCATGGCCGTGTTCTTCCGCGGACTGTCGCTGGACGAGCGCGTCGCACTGACACTGGCGATGCGCGACAGCGGCACGGTGCTCGACTGGTCCGACATCGACGCGCCGGTCCTCGACAAGCATTCGACCGGCGGTGTCGGCGACAATGTCTCCCTGATGCTGGCCCCCGCGCTCGCCGCCTGCGGCGCGGCCGTGCCGATGATCTCCGGCCGCGGCCTTGGCCATACCGGCGGCACGCTCGACAAGTTCGATGCCATCCCCGGTTACAAGACGCAGCCCGACAATGCACTGTTCCGCAAGGTGGTGCGCGAGGTCGGCTGCGCGATAATCGGTCAGACGCCGGATCTCGCGCCGGCCGACAAGCGCTTCTACGGCATTCGCGATGTGACCGGCACGGTCGAAAGCCTCGACCTCATCACCGCCTCGATCCTGTCGAAGAAACTCGCCGCCGGCCTGCAGGGCCTCGTCCTCGATGTGAAATGGGGAACGGGGGCCTTCATGGCGACGCGGGAGCAGGCAAGGGCACTGGCCGAAAGCCTTGTGACCGTTGCCAATGGCGCCGGCTGCCGCACGAGCGCGCTGCTGACCGACATGAATGAGCCGCTGGCCTCCGCCGCCGGCAACGCGGTCGAGATGCGCAACGCCGTCGACTTCCTGACAGGGCGGGCGGTCGACAACCGTCTGTTCGACGTCACGGTGGCGCTCGGTGCCGAAGCGCTCGTCCTTGGCGGGATCTGCGCCGATGCGCAGGAGGGGGCGGAGAAGATGCGGGAGGCTTTTGCCAGCGGTGCGGCGGCCGAGCGCTTCGCCCGGATGGTTTCGGCCCTTGGCGGCCCGGCGGACTTCGTCGAAAAGGCGGAAGCCTATCTCGCTGCCGCACCGGTGGAACTGCCGGTCTATCCGCAGGAGCCGGGCACCGTCGTCGGCGTCGACGCGCGCGCCATCGGCGTTGCCGTCGTCGAACTCGGCGGCGGGCGCCGCCGGGCCAGCGACGTGATCGACCCGGCGGTGGGCCTGGTGCACCTTGCCGGCATCGGCCATTCCGCCGACAGCGACGCCCCGCTTGCCATCGTCCATGCCGCCGACGAGGCGTCGGCGCGCCGGGCGGCGGAGGTGGTGCGCACCGCCTATCGGCTCGGCGCGCCGCGCGACGTCGAGGATCGGCCCGTCGTCGTGGAGCGGATCGCGCCGCCTGCCTGAGGCGGCCCGGATCGGCAACCGGAGTTTCGGAACTGCAACGGGGCGGGACACAACCGCCCGACAATGACAACGGGGAAACCTCATGGCACGCGCGATCCTGTGCGTCTTGGACAGTTTCGGCATCGGTGGCGCACCCGATGCCGCTCGCTTCGGCGACGAGGGCTCCGACACGCTCGGCCACATCGCGAGCGCCTGCATGCAGGGCGAAGGCGACCGCGAAGGCCTGCGCTCCGGTCCGCTCTCCCTGCCCAACATGACCGCGCTCGGCCTTGCCCGCGCGGCGCAGCTTGCGACCGGCAAGGTGCCGGCGGGCATGGACGGATCGGTCGAGCCGGTCGGCATCTTCGGCACCGCAAGCGAAACCTCGCGGGGCAAGGACACGCCCTCCGGCCATTGGGAGATCGCCGGCGTTCCGGTCGCCTTCGACTGGGGCTATTTTCCGGAAACCGTGCCGACCTTCCCTTCGGAACTGACGCAGGCGATCATCCGCGAGGCGGGCCTGCCCGGCATCCTCGGCGACACTCATGCCTCCGGCACGGTAATCATCGCCGATCTCGGCGAGGAGCATGTGCGGACCGGCAAGCCGATCTGCTACACCAGCGCCGACTCGGTGTTCCAGATCGCCGCGCATGAGGAGCATTTCGGCCTGGAGCGGCTCTACCGGCTTTGCGAGACCGTCCGCCGTCTGGTCGATCCCTACAATATCGGCCGGGTGATCGCGCGGCCCTTCGTCGGCGATGCCGTGTCCGGCTTCGAGCGCACCGCCAACCGGCGCGACTATTCGGTGCTGCCGCCGGAGCCGACCCTGCTCGACCGTGCGCTCGAAGCCGGTCGCCGGACGCTGACCATCGGCAAGATCTCCGACATCTTCGCCCATCAGGGCGTGTCGGAAGTGCTTAAGGCGGCCGGCAACGACGCGCTGTTCGACCGCACGCTGGAGGCAATGGACAGGGCCGGCGAGGGAGATCTGATCTTCGCCAATTATATCGACTTCGACAGCCTGTACGGCCACCGGCGCGACGTGCCGGGCTATGCCGCCGCGCTGGAGGCGCTGGATCGCCGGCTGCCGGAGTTGCTGGCGCGGCTGCGGCCGGGCGACCTGCTGCTTCTCACCGCCGATCACGGCTGCGATCCGACCTGGCGCGGCACCGACCACACCCGCGAGCGGGTGCCGGTGATAGGTCTGATCGAGGGCGGTTCGCCGAAGGCGATCGGCGTTCGCGACACGTTCGCCGACATCGGCGAGAGCATCGCCGCCCATCTGGGGTTGGCGCCGAGACGGCACGGCACGTCCTTCCTCTGACATCGGGAGCGGGGTCCGTCGAACTGGAGCCCGTCCGATCCTCTCGGTAGACTGACGGGGGCGACTCGGCATTGCCGATGCCCCGAAATGGAGACGCGCATGATCGCACGGTCCTTTTCCGCACCAGTGGATGGCGTTTTGACGCCGGAGATGAAGGAAGCCTATGCGCAGGACGGCTTTCTGGTGCTCACCGGCTACAAGTCGGCGGAGGAATGTGATGCGCTGAAGGCCCGCATGGCCGAGCTGATCGACGCCTTCGATCCGGACGAGCATGCCTCCGTCTTCGAGACCGGTGCCCAGAGCCACGCCCGCGACCGCTATTTCCGCGAAAGCGGCGACAAGATCCGTTTCTTCTTCGAGGAGGCGGCGTTCGACGCACAGGGCCGGCTGCAGCGCGACAAGCATGTGGCGCTCAACAAGGTCGGCCACGCGCTGCACGATCTCGACCCGGTGTTCGAGCGGTTCTCGCGCGATCCCCGGCTTGCCCGCACCGCAGCGAGCCTCGGCCTTGCCACGCCGCTGCTCGCCCAGTCCATGTATATCTTCAAGCCGCCGGAGATTGGCGGCGAGGTCAATTGCCACCAGGATTCCACCTTCCTGCACACCGAGCCGCTGTCCTGCACCGGCTTCTGGTTCGCGCTGGAAGACGCGGACGAGACCAATGGCGGCCTGCTTGGCGGGCCGGGTGGGCATCTGGCGCCGCTGCGCCAGCGCTTCCACTATGACGGCGATGCATTGGTGATGGAGCGCCTCGACGACACGCCGCTCGCCGGCGACGTGCCGCTGGTCGCGCCGAAGGGCACGCTGGTGGTGCTGCACGGGCTGGTGCCGCATCGCTCGGCACCGAACCGCTCGCCGCGCTCGCGCCATGCCTATGCGTTGCATCTGGTGGATGGTGCCGCCCGCTGGTCGCCCGACAACTGGCTGCTGCGCGCTCCGGAAAACCCGATGCGCGGATTCTGACGGTCATGCCGACACCGGCCAACCCGCGACCGCCGGTGCCCAAGGCGGAGCTGCATGTGCATATCGAGGGGGCGGCGCCGGCCGACCTCGTGCGGCGCCTGGCAAAGCGCCACGGGCAGGATGTCGAGGGCCTCTTCAACGAGCGCGGCCGCTACCTCTGGAACGACTTCTCCGAATTCCTCGCGGCCTATGACCGGGCGAGCCGGGTCTTCCGCACGCCGGAGGACTATGCGCTGCTTTCCGGCACTTACTTGCGCATGCTGGCGGCGGAAGGTGCGATCTATGCCGAGCTGACCATTTCGCCCGATCATGCCGCCGGCGCGGGCCTGGCCTATGGCGACTATGTCGCCGGCCTTGCCGCCGGCATCGAGCAGGCGCGCGCCGACACCGGCATCGAAGCGCGGATGATCGCCATCGGCGTGCGCCATTTCGGGGCCCGCGCGGTCGAACAGGTGGTGGCGCAGGTCATCTCCGCCCCGCATCCGCTGGTCACCGGCTTCGGCCTTGCCGGCGACGAGCGCCAGGGCCATCCGGCGAATTTCTCCCGCGCCTTCCGCATGGCGGCCGAGGCGGGTCTTGGCCTCACCGCCCATGCGGGCGAGGTCTGCGGCCCGGAAAGCGTCACCGCTGCGCTCGACTTCCTGCGTGTTCGGCGTATCGGCCACGGCGTGCGGGCCATCGAGGACCGGGCGGTGGTGGCGCGGATCGCGGCGGAGGGCATCGTGCTGGAGGTCTGTCCGGGATCGAATGTCGCGCTCGGCTTCTATTCCAACCTGCGCTTTCATCCGGTCAACCTGCTGCGCCGCGCCGGCTGCCGCATCACGCTCAATTCCGACGATCCGCCCTTCTTCGGCACCACGCTCGGCCACGAATACCGCAGTTGCGCGCAAACCTTCGGCTGGTCGGAGGACGAGCTGCTGACGATCACCCGTACGGCGATCGGTGCCGCCTTCTGCGATGAGGATACGCGGCGCCGGCTGGTTCTGCGCCTGTCGGAACATGCGGCACTGCGCGGCGACGGCTGAGCGGGGAAGTCGGTGGACGGCAGGGCCAAGGTCCTGCCCGCACGGTTCCGCTGGACGGCCGGTTGATCTATGACAGGAAGGGAGCCGGAGGCGGCTTCCGGAGGCGGCCGCCTCCTGACAGGGCAAGCGGAGAGGCGCGAGATGAGCGGAGCAACCGTAATCGATCACCCGATGGTGCAGCACAAGCTGACGCACATGCGGATGAAGGACACCTCGACCCAGGGCTTCCGCCGCCTGCTGCGGGAAATTTCGGTGCTGCTGACCTATGAGGTAACCCGCGACCTGCCGATCACCACCGTGGAGATCGAGACGCCGCTGCAGACCATGTCGGCGCCGATCATCGAGGGCAAGAAGCTGGTCTTCGCCTCGGTCCTGCGCGCCGGCAACGGGCTGCTGGAGGGCATGCTGGAACTGGTCCCGGCCGCCCGTGTCGCCCATATCGGTCTTTACCGCGATCCCAAGACGCTGGAGCCGGTCGAATACTATTTCAAGGCGCCGGAGGATCTGGCCGAACGTCTGGTGGTGGTCGTCGACCCGATGCTGGCGACCGCCAACTCGGCGATTGCCGCCGTCCAGCGGCTCAAGGAGCGCGGCGCCACCCAGCTCCGCTTCCTCTGCCTGCTGGCAGCGCCCGAGGGCATCGCCAAGTTCAACGCCGTCCATCCGGACGTGCCGATCTTCACCGCCGCCATCGACGAGCGATTGAACGAGAAGGGCTATATCATGCCCGGCCTCGGCGATGCCGGCGACCGCATGTACGGCACCAAATAGGGTCTTCGCCAGTCGGATCTGTTGTATTATTTTTCATTCCGAATTAAATGATCCGACCAGCCGGCGCGGACCGGATCCGGAGCGGCCGTTCGGGGAGGAGAGACATGACAGGCGAGGCGATCTACCCGGATCTGAAGGGCAGGACGGTGCTGGTCACCGGCGGCGGCGGCGGCATCGGCGCGGAGATCGTCCGCCAGTTCGCTGCGCAAGGGGCCTCTGTCGGCTTCATCGACCTCAGCGAGGAGCCCTCGCGCGCGCTTGTCGCGGAACTGGCGAGCGCCGGGGCGAGCGTCCGCTTCGCCCGCGCCGATCTCACGGACATCGAGGCGACCCGAGCGGCGATCACCGACCTGCGCGAGGCGCTCGGCCCCGTCTCCATTCTCGTCAACAACGCCGCCCATGACGAGCGCCACCGGATGGAGGACGTGACGCCCGACTATTGGGACAGCCGCATGGCGGTGAACCTCAAGCACCAGTTCTTCTGCACCCAGGCCGTGGCGGGCGACATGCGCAAGCTCGGCGGCGGTGCCATCGTCAACATGGGCTCGATCTCCTGGATGATCGGGCAGGGCGGCATGGCGGGCTACACGGCGGCGAAATCCGCTGTTGTCGGCCTGACGCGCTCGCTGGCCCGCGATCTCGGCCCCGACAACATCCGGGTCAACTGCATCGCGCCGGGCTGGATCATGACCGAGCGCCAGATCGCGCTCTGGCTTGACGAGGCCGGCGAGCGCGAGATCATGGAGCGGCAGTGCCTCAAGCGGAAGCTGGTGCCGACGGATGTCGCTCGCGTCGTGCTGTTCTTCTGCTCCGATGCCGCAGGTGCCTGCACCAACCAGACCTATGTCGTCGACGGCGGCTGGATCTGATCCCTTTGGCCAAACCGCAGGAGCAGGCATCGTGATCACTGTCTTCGGCTCCATCAATCTCGATCTCGTCGTCGCCCTGCCGCGTCTTCCCGCGCCCGGTGAAACGGTGGTCGGCCCCGATCACCAGACGTTTCCGGGCGGCAAGGGCGCCAACCAGGCACTGGCGGCGGCGCGCGCCGGGGCGAAGGTCAGGATGATCGGCGCGGTCGGCCGCGATGCCCATGCCGCCGCAGCGCTTGCCAATCTCGAGCGCGCCGGCGTCGACCTTTCCGGTGTGCGCCATCTCGACGGCAGCACCGGCATTGCCATGATCGGCGTCGACGCGAAGGGCGAGAACCTGATCATGTGCGCCAGCGGCGTCAATGCGAGGGTCGTCGCGGATTGGCTCGACGGCCGACTGGCGCGGGGCGACCTGCTGGTGCTGCAGCGTGAGCTGAGCCCGGGGCCGATCGCCGACGCCATCGGCCGCGCTCGGCTCTGCGGCGCCCGCGTGCTGCTGAACGCCGCGCCCTCCGGTGATGCCGAGCTTGCACGCCTGGTGCCGGATGTCGATGTCGTTATCGCCAATTCGGTGGAGGCAGCGGAACTGGCTGCGGCGCTCGGCGCCGGCGAGAGCCCGGTGCCGGAGACCCATTGCGCGGCGCTGTCCGGCGAGGATCGGCTCGCTGTCGTCACTCTCGGCGCGCGCGGGCTGATCGCCCAGAAGGGCAAGATCCGCTGGCGCGTTGCCGCGCCTGACGTCGACGTGGTCGACACGACCGGCGCTGGCGATGCCTTTGTCGGCGCCCTTGCCGCGGCGCTCGACCGGGGGGCGGAGATCGGCCGCGCCCTGCTGGAAGGCACTGCCGCCGGCGCCCTGGCCTGCACGGCGAACGGGGCGCAGTCCTCCTCGCCCGAGGCGGCGGCCATTGCGAAGCTCGCCGACACGCTCGCCTGCGAGACGTTTGCCGCCTGAGACCTGCCGTTCGTTTCAAAGCGGCAGCTTCCGGTAACGTGCCGGAAACCGCGTTCGCATCTGCCGATGCCGGCTTCATCCCTTGCTAAGCGTCCCGTGGCAGCGTTCCCGAGTGCGCAACGGCAAAACGGAAACAGGGGCAGGGAATGGTGGCACGCTATCTGATGATCGCCGTCATCGTCGTGGTGGCCGCCGTCTTCGCGCCGGACCTGCTGCGCGACTATTTCAAGGATGTGCCGGTTGCCGCGGCCGCGCGCCAGGAGGCGCGCGAACCTGTTCCGCCGTCGGGTCTGCGCACTCTCGTGCTGAAGGCTGGACGCGGCGGTCATTACGAGGTCAGCGCCCATATCAATGGCCGTCCGGTGCGCTCGTTGATCGACACCGGCGCCACGACGCTGGCCCTGCCTCTGGATGTGGCGGAAAAGTCCGGCATTCGCCCCGCAAAGTCGGCTTTCGTCGTTAAGGTGCGCACCGCCAACGGCGTGGCGCTCGCCGCGCCCGTCACCTTGCGCGAACTGCGCCTCGGCAGCATCCGCCTCGACAATGTCGAGGCGCTGGTGATGCCGGCGGGCGCGCTGGAACTGCCGCTGATCGGCATGTCGGTGCTCGGCCGTCTTGCCACGGTCGATATCCGCTCTGGCACGATGCGGTTGATACAGTAGCCGTCCCCGGTGATTTCGGTGTCCGTGCGGCTATAGTGTCGCGGCCCGTGCCGCGCGGCCGGGCCGTGCGAGACAGCGGGAATCACCTGAAATGAGCGTCAGTCAGTTCGGCCAGCTTGCCGATGGAACGCCGGTCGAGCGTGTTGCCATCGCGCGCGGCGAGCTCTCCGCCGCCATCATGACGATCGGGGCGGCCATCACGGATCTGCGCGTCGGCGGTCGCAACGTGGTGCTCGGCTTCGACGATTTGGCCTCCTATCTCGCACATTCCCCCTATTTTGGGGTGATCGCTGGCCGTCATGCCAACCGCATTGCCGGTGGCCGGTTCCGGCTCGACGGCGAGGAGGTCCAACTCGACCGCAACGAGCGCGGCCGCAATCACCTGCATGGCGGAGCGAACGGTTTCTCCCGGCGGCTCTGGTCCCTGCGCGAGACGGGGCCGGCGCATGTGGTGATGGCGCTCGTGTCGGAGGATGGCGAGGCCGGCTATCCCGGCCGCGTCGAGGCAACCGCCCGCTACGAGCTCCCGCGAGCCGGCGACAGGCTGCGTATCGTGCTGGAGGCGGTGACCGACCGGCCGACCCTGGTCAACCTTGCGACCCACAGCTATTTCAATCTCGACGGCTCTGCCGATGTCGGCGGCCACCTGCTGCGGATCGAGGCCGATGCCTATCTTCCCGTCGATGACGAGGCGATTCCGACCGGCGAGGTGCGCCCCGTTTCCGGAACGCCGTTCGACTTCCGCCGCCTGCGCCGGATTGACGCGGAGGGCGTGTGCGTCTCCTATGATCACAATTTCTGCCTGTCCACCGTGCCAATGGGCGAACCACGCCCCGTCGCGCGCGTTGTCGGACAGGCGAGCGGCCTTGTCATGGATGTGCTGACGACCGAGCCCGGCCTGCAAGTCTACGATGGCGGCAAGCTGGCCGTGCCCTGTCCGGGGCTGGACGGGCGCCGGTACGGTCCGCGCGCGGGGCTTTGCCTGGAGCCGCAGCGCTGGCCGGACAGTCCCAACCACAGGCATTTCGCCGGAGCCGTCCTGCGGCCGGGGGAGCTCTACCGGCAGGTAACCGAGTATCGTTTTTCCCAGATCGGGCATGAGGACCAGATGTCATGAAGACCGTGTTTTCCGCCGGACAACTCGCCCACGATCCCAAGCAGGAGATTTCCGACGGCATGTTGAAGCCGGCGGTGGAGATCCCCGCGCGCGCCGAGATGGTCCGCGATGCGGTGCTGGCCCGCGGCCTCGGCGAACTGCTGGAGCCGGAGGATTTCGGCATGGAGCCGCTCGCCCGGGTCCATGCCGCCGGCTATCTCGCGTTTCTCGAGAGCTTCTGGAGCCGCTGGACCGATCTCGGCCGCAGCGGCGAGGCATTCCCCTTCGTCTGGCCGGTGCGCGGGCTCAACATCGAGCCGGTGCCGGACCACGTCGACGGGCTGCTCGGCCGCTACTCCTTCGATGCCGGCACGCCGCTTGGCGAGCACACGTTCGTCGCAGCCCGCGCCAGCGCCAACTCGGCGTTGACGGCCGCCCGCCTCGTCGCCGGTGGGGAGCGCGCCGCCTTCGCCCTGTGCCGTCCGCCCGGACACCATGCAGCCGCCGACTATTACGGCGGCTACTGTTTCCTCAACAACGCGGCGATCGCCGCCCAGTGGCTGCGCGATGCGGGGGCCGAGCGCGTTGCCGTGCTTGATGTCGACTACCATCACGGCAACGGTACCCAGTCGATCTTCTACGACCGCTCCGACGTCCTCTTCCTGTCGATCCATGCCGACCCGCGCGAGGAATATCCCTATTTCCTCGGCCATGCGGCCGAGACGGGCAGCGGGGCGGGGGCGGGCTTCACCGCCAACTATCCGCTGGAGCTGGGCGCCGACTGGCAGGTGTGGTCGCGGGCGCTTGCCGCCGCGCTCGCTCGCATCGCCGCCTTCCGGCCCGATACGCTGGTTGTCTCGCTTGGCCTCGATGCTTACGAGAAGGACCCGATCTCCCGTTTCCGTCTCGTTCATGACGACTTCACCCGCATGGGGGCGGCGCTCGCGGGCCTCGGCCTGCCGACCGTCTTCGTCATGGAAGGAGGCTACGCGGTCGATGCGCTCGGCACCAATTGCGTCAATGTTCTGGCGGGCTTCGAGGCCGGCTGAGTCGCGTCTCTATAGCGGGAAGCCGAGATCCTGAAGGGCAGCCTTGAGGGCAGGGGCATCGGTGAAATGGATCGCATGCATGCCGACGGACTTCGCCGCTTCGACGTTCGCCAGGCTGTCGTCGATGAACACCGTGTCGGCGGGGGCGAGGTCGTTGCGCGAGAACAGCACGTGGTAGATGCGCGGATCTGGCTTGACGAGCCGTTCATGCGCGGACACGACCACGTCGATGAAGTCCTCCGCCAGAAAGGGAAAGCGGCTTTCGCATTCCGCGAATTTCTCGGACGAGAAGTTGGTGATCGCGTAAAGAGGTACGCCCGACGCCTTCAGCGATTTCAGGATCGCGACGCTGCCCGGCACCTCCCCCGGCACCATTTCGTGCCAGCGCCTGTCCCAGGCGAGGATCTCCTCGCGGTGATCGGGACGCCGCGCCAGGGCTTCGGCGATGCCGTCCGCGAAGCTGCGCCCCCGGTCCTGTTCGAGGTTCCATTCCGGCGGCAGCACCTCGCTGAGGAACCGGTCGGCCTCCGCGTCGTTGGCAAAAATGCTGCGATAGAGGAGGCGGGGGTCCCAGCGGATCAGCACATTGCCGATGTCGAAGACCACGGTGTCGGGACGGGCGCTCATGAAGGCTCACGGGATTGCGGGCGCTGCGGCCCTCGGACAAACTGAAGGAATGACGAGACTGGCGCGGCGATCCCGTTCGGGGCAAGAGGCAAATGGCGGATCGACACGCCTGTCCCGCCTCTTGTCGAGGCGCGCGGCTGCCGCGCTGCTGGCCGTGCTGGTCGCCGCCGCCTCCGGCGAGCGGCTGCGCGCCCAGGAGGACCTCCAGCAGGACATGCAGGACAACGGACCGCCACAGGTGAACGGCCCGGCTTTCCTGCCCTGGCTGGATGATACGGACACGTCCGGCCCGACCGATGCCGGCCCATCCGGTGCACATCCGGACGCCGCCGCGCCGGCCTTCGATCCGGCGCGCCTTGCCCTCCTGCCGGAGCTGCGCGTCGGCGTGGTCATGGACCCGGCAGCCGGCGATTTCGGCCGCGTCGCGCCGCTCCGGGAGGCCTTGGAGGCGGGTCTGCGCATCCCCGTGCTGCTGATCGCCTATCGCGATCTCGCCCATTTGCAGCGTGCGATCCTGGCGGCGGAGATTGATTACGCGCCGCTGTCGGCCTCGGCCTATGCCGAGGCGGATCGGGACTGCCGATGCCTGGAACCGCTGGTCGCCCCGCGTCTGCCCGACGGCGAGGCGCGCTGGCATGCGATCGTTCTGGCCCGGGCCGGCGAGGGGGTTGCGTCCCTCGCCGAGATCGCCGGACGGCGCATCGCCACCGGCCCGCGCGCGGCGTTGGGCAGCCGGTTGGCGCAGATCGCCGCCGCCGCCGCCATCGGTGTCGATCTTGGGCGGGAGGAGGCGGCGTTGATCGAGCATCCCGATCCGGTCGCGGCCGTGCTTGCGCTCATTCGCGGCGACGCGGATGTCGCCTTCGCCTGGTCGTCGCTGCAGGGTGATGCGGCCGAAGGCTATTCGAGCGGCACCTTGCGGGACCTGCGGCGACGCGCCGTCGAGACGGATGGCCTTGAGATCGTCTGGGCGTCCGAGCCGATTGCCGGTGCGCCGCATGTGGTGCGGCGCGATCTGCCGCAGGAGATTCGCCGTGCGATCGTCGCGGTGATGACGGGGAAGGAGGTGGCGGCGGCTGTCTCGAGCGGCGGCTTCGTGCCGGTGGAGGCGCGGGACTATGCGCCGGTCGCTGCCGCCTTCCCGCCGGATGCGGGCGCCGCGTCACGCGGGCGGATGACGCCGCTCGGCGGGCGCGACTAGGGTCCGGCGGCGCCGGAGCGCCGACTGGTGGCGCCGATCAGTTGCAGCAGGCGACGCTCGTGCTGACGCGCGGTCGCAGGTAATAGGTGTCGCTGAGCGTGATCGTGGCTTTGTTGAAGACATCCTTCAGCACGGCCGCAAAGGTCGGACGATGCTCGTATTCCGCGTGGGCGACGACGAGGTAGGTGTCCTTCTGCTGGGTCAGCTCCGGCGGCAATTCGATCGGAGGCGCCGAACCGGCCCCCCACTGGGAGGTGTTCATCGCGCGGCTCCAGACCACACGCGGCTGGTTCACATCCTTGATCCAGACGCTGGCGACCACCATGCTCAGCGGCGCCTCCGGATAGGGATCGAGCACGGCCCGCGACAGTTGCAGCAGGTCGTTGACCTCCGAAGAGGTCAGTTTGTCGGCCTGGGCGACCAGATCGGCCACGGAGCTCGCCGCCTGGCTCACCTTGCGGTCCAGGGTGAGGGCGGAGTTGAGCTCGGTGACGCCGAGGAACAGCACCAGCATGAAGGGCAGCACCAGGGCGAACTCCACCGCGGCGACGCCGCGCCGGTCGCGCAGCAACCCGCTCGCCAGCCGCGCCGCCACCGTCCTGACGATCCGGTATGGCCCGTCGCGTCTTTCGTTGCGCTTCCGGCTGCTCATGGTCACTGGCTCGCCTGCTGCGTTGTCCAGGGGAAGGGTTCGTTGCGGAAGACCGCCGTGGCGACGAGGAGCCGGTCGCCGGAGCTGAGATCGCCATAGGCGGTCTTCATCATCGCCGACAGCATCGGCCAGCGATACAGCGTCCGCACCACGATGATCTGTCCCGCCTCACCGTGGTTGTAGCCGGTTTGCGCCACGAGCTCGCCGTCCTGGATCAGCGGCTTGGGGGAGAACGAGGCAAAATTGTCGATCCGCTCGACATCGATGGTCAGCCGGTCGGCGGTGACCGGGAAGCCGGCAAGACGGCTCAGCACCGCCTGCTTGAAGGATTCGGCGTTGAAGCCCTGGGCATGGGCCTGGCCGGTCCTGATCATCCGGGCCGCGTCCATGGTGGCGTTGCTGAGCACCTGGTTGGCGAAGAAGGCGAGGCCGATCTCGATCACCCCGAACAGCAGCATCAGGAACGGGATGGCGACGAAAGCGAACTCGATCGCCGTCGTGCCCTCGCGGTCCCGTACCACCGCGCGCAGCGGTCTCAGGCGCGCGAAGCGAGGCAGGAGACGGTCTCTCAGCATTTCTCTGGCACTCGTTGTTGGGAAGCGGCGTCGGCCGCGCCGATGTCGTCAGTTGCCGACACCTGCGGCCTTTTCGGACATGTCGGTGCGCTGGCCCGACTGCTTGTTGAGGATTTCGAAGCTGGCGTCGGAGTCGCCCACGCGCAGCATCGGCTCGCAGTTCGGCGCGCAGGAATAGCTGAAACGCTCGCCCTTGCGATGGACGGTGACCATATCGCCGGAGGCGGCGGCGACCGTGATCACCTCGTCGATGATCGGCTCGCCGTTCTTGTCGAGGATGACCAGGTTGGTCGTGCCGTAGAGCTTGCCCGTCACCACCACCGTCTGCCGGTCATACATGGTGACGTCGGCGATCGCCGGATTGCCGACAATGACCGTGTCGGCCGGCGCGTCGATGCGGAACACCTTCGCGCGGTCCGTCATGACGTGAACGCCGCTGTCCTGGGCATTCGCGCCGGTCGTCGGCACGGCGGCGGCCAGGATCGCGGTTGCGATGGACGCGAGAAAGGCATCGCGAAACTGCGACATGGGCATGCTCCTCAGCGAAAATTCCTTCGCGAGAATGAAGGAAATTGGTGAAGGAAGGGCTAACGCCCGACCGGGCCGGATGCGTTCTGCGAGTGTCGTTAACGCGGGTTGCCTTACGCGCTTGCCCAAGATTCGCGGGCCGCGCTCGCCGGCGTATGGGGCGGGCAATTGCCCGGTGGTCGCGGTTTGGTTAAAATGCTGACTATTATGTTTTCATGGCATTAACTATAGAACTGCTCTCGCACATCTTGTTGCTTGTCCTCGACGAATTTAACCTTGTGGCAAGGTGTGGTTCCTATAGTGGCAACATCTTCGAGCGACCGAAATAACAACAAGGTCGACGAGGTGGTGCAGACAACAAGTGAAGTGTAGGAGCCAACCATGCAGAAGTTTCTTGCCCGTTTCGCCAAGGATGAATCCGGCGCGACCGCCATCGAATACGGCCTGATCGCCGGCCTGATCGGCGTGGCCATCATCACCGCCGTGACGGCTGCCGGCGACTCGATCACCGCGATGTTCACCCGCGTGTCGACCGAGCTGACCGCCGCGTCCAACAAGTAAGATCGGCTGACTGGCTCCACGGCCCCGGTATCGAGATCCGGGGCCGCGGGAAGCCACCGATGATGCGGGCGGCCTTGGCCGCCCGTTTTCGTTTCGGTCCGGTCTCGGACGCAGTTCGGATCGGCCAACGCGCTGTCGCCACTGCCGGCTGCCGTCAACCGGACCTTAAGTGTCGCAGCGCATGATGCAGCAGCCGGCGGGTCCCGCCGTTGAGGGAGTGGTCGAATGTTCGAGGCGGCAATCCTGGTGCTGTTTCCCTGCCTGGTGGCCTATGCCGGCGTGTCCGACCTGTTCACGATGAAGATTCCCAACCGGGTGTCGCTGCTGCTGATCGGCGGATTTGCAATCATCGCCCCCTTCGCCGGGATCGGCCCCGTGGAGATCGGCTGGCATCTGATGGCTGCGGGCCTCGCGCTGGCCGCCTGCCTCGTGTTCTTCGGCTTCGGCTGGATGGGGGGCGGCGACGCCAAGCTCGTCACCGCCGTGGCGCTCTGGTTCGGAATGTCGCAGGACCTCCTGATGTTCCTGGTGCTCGCCGGCATCTATGGCGCGGGTCTGACGCTGCTCATCGTCAGCTTCCGCAGCATCGTTCTGCTGCCCGGCATCGCCGGGCGCACCCAGTGGCTCTTGCGCCTGCACGATCATACGCGCGGCATTCCCTATGGTGTGACGCTGTCCATCGCCGCCCTGCAGGTCTATCCGCAGTCCGCGTGGTTCCGCCTCCTGGCGTAGCGGAGACTTCGGCGGCGCCAAAGATTAACAAATCCTCAACAGAGAAAAGTGCTGCTGTCAATTTGCGAAAGCTTAAGCATATGTTCAGCAACATTGCTCACGTCTGATTAACCATGTCTTGACCATTTGCCTGCAACAGTAGTCGCACGATGACCGAAGGCGCGAAAGCGTCCGGTCCGGTTCGATCCCTGCGGGTGCTGGCAATGAAGATCGCACGTTTCGCCATTCTGGGCATTTCACTCGCCGCCGGCGTTTTGGTGGCGCGGATGGTGATGACCAACAATCCCGAGCCGCCGGCGGCCCCGGTGATGGTCACCGAGACGGTGGAGAAGGACGACGTCCTGACCGCCGCCAAAGACATTGGTCTTGGCGAGCAACTCTCGGCCCGCGATCTCGCCTGGACCAGTTGGCCGCGCGATCTCGCCCCGTCCACGGCGCTCCTGCGCTCGCAGCGTCCTGACGCCATCGACGAGCTGTCCGGCCGCATCGCCAAGGCTCCGGTCTATCAGGGCGAGCCGGTCCGCGAGGAGCGCCTGATCGCCAGCGACCGCGGCTTCATGTCCACCATCCTGCCCAAGGGCAAGCGCGCCATCGCGGTCTCGGTCGAGGCGCAGACGGCGGCCGGCGGCTTCATCCTGCCGGGCGACAAGGTCGACGTGATCCTGACGCGCCAGTCGGCGAGCCGGTCGGGCAATTCCTTCACCAGCGAGACCATCCTGCAGAACGTCCGCGTTCTGGCCATCGACACGACGACGGCCGGCGAGCGGGACGACAAGGCGCTGCCTCCCGGACAGACCGCCACGCTGGAACTCGAGCCGGCCCAGGCCGAAGTCGTCGCCCAGGCCTCGCAGCTTGGAACCATCGCCCTGGTGCTGCGCTCGGCCCAGGATTCCGCGGACGATGCCGACCCTGGCCTCGTCGGCGGCGGAGTGAATTTTGTGAAGTTCGGCGTTGCCAGCCAGGTCCAGACCCAGCGGTGAACGGGATCGGGACGCGGTGATGACGGCAAGGAGTACTCGGATGTTGGCTCAACGTTTCTTCCGGATCGGCACGGCGATCTGCCTCGTCCTCACCGGCCTTGCCGGGATGGATGCGGCCCGCGCCGACGGCTATCCCAAGTCGGTCACGATCCAGGCCGGAGAGCGGGTCGCCGGGCGGATGCTCAAGGTCGGCCTCGGCCGCTCCGTAGTGATCAACCTCGGCGAGGAAGTCAGCGACGTCATCGTCTCCAACCCGGAGATCGCCGATGCGGTGGTGCGCTCGTCGCGCCGGGTCTTCATCCTCGGCAACAAGGCGGGGCAGGCGAGCCTGTTCCTGTTCGGGCGCGGCGGCAACCAGATCGCCAGCTTCGATCTGGCGGTGGAGCAGGACACCACCGACCTCAACATGATGATCCGCCGCTCCATTCCCGGAGCCGACATCACGGCCGAGTCGGTCAACGGCAACATCGTCCTCAGCGGTACCGCCTCCAGCACCGCCGACGCCCAGCGGGCCGCCGATCTCGCCGACCGCTTCGCCAAGGTCGAGGGCAAGGCGCTGCCGGTGCTCAACATGGTCTCGGTGAGCGGCAAGGACCAGGTCCACCTCAAGGTGACGGTTGCCGAGGTCGAGCGCTCGATCATCAAGCAGCTCGGCGTCAACCTGTCCGGCACCATCGGCATCGGCAACTACAGCGCCAGCTTCAACAACAGCCCGGATTACTCCGTCAACTCCAACATCGTCGGCCGCGCCAGCGCCGGCGGCGGGTTCCTGGCCGGCGGCTCCCGGCTGAACGCCCAGTTGCAGGCCCTGCAGCGCGACGGGGTGATCCGCACGCTCGCCGAGCCGACGCTGACGGCGATCTCGGGCGAGAATGCCAGTTTCCTGGCCGGCGGCGAGTTCCCGATTCCCATCGCCGAGGACAACAACAAGCTGACCGTTCAGTTCAAGAAGTTCGGCGTCGGCCTTGATTTCACGCCGGTCGTCCTCAGCGAGGGACGCATCTCGCTGCGCATCAAGACCGAGGTCAGCGAGATCACCCAGGAAGGGGCGGTGTCGATCGGCGCGCTGGTCATTCCCGCGCTGAAGGTTCGCCGGGCGGAATCCACCGTCGAACTGCCCTCCGGCGGCACGCTGGTGATGGCCGGCCTGCTGAAGGAATCCTACAAGCAGGATCTCAACGGTGTGCCGGGCCTGATGCAGGTGCCGATCCTCGGAGCCCTGTTCAAGAGCCGCGACTTCCTGCGACAGGAGACCGAGCTCGCCGTCTTCGTCACCCCCTATACCGTCAGGCCGACGGCCCGCTCGGAGCTGGTCGAGCCGACCCGCAACCTTGCGCCGGCCACCGACGGCGGAACCATCTTCCTGAACCGTCTCAACCGCATGTACCGGGTGTCCGGCGATCCCGGCCAGGGCGCCTATCACGGTCAGGTCGGCTTTATCTACGAATGAGGACCGGTCCCATGCTTCCTGCATCCGAAAAGCGCCCAGTCGCGTCCGCACAGCGGGTCCGGGCCGTCACGCCGGCTCTGGCGGTTCTCGCCGCGCTGATGGCGGCCGCCTGCCAGACCCAGCAGCCGACGGCGGAGGCGCTGGCCACCAACGACTACCGCCTGCGCCATCCGATCGTGGTGTCGGAAGGGGTGAAGACGCTGGATCTGCCGGTCGGCAGCGACATGCGCCGCCTGTCTCCGCAGCTCTCGGCGGTGGTTTCCAGCTTTGCCGCCGAGGCGCAGTCGCGCGGCGGCGGCGCGATGGAGATCATCGTACCCTCCGGTGCCGGCAACGAGGCGGCGGTGCATGCGGTGCTGCCGGAGATCCGCAAGTCGCTGGTGCAGGGAGGCGCCTCGCCGAAGCGCATCGCCACCCGCAGCTATCCGGTGCAGGACCCGCAGGTCTCGGCGCCGGTGCGGCTGGCCTATTCCGGTCTGCAGGCCAGGACCGGACCCTGCGGCCAGTGGCCGGACAACATCACCGGCGGCGGCCACGGGATGCGTCACAACCCGCATCTCAACAACACGCAATATTACAATTTCGGCTGCGCCACGCAGGCGAACCTCGCCGCCATGGTCGACAACCCGACGGACCTGCTCTATCCGCGCGCCTCGACGCCGGCCGACCAGATCCGTCGCGGCACGGTCTACGGCAAGTATCGGGCCGGCGAGCAGACCGCCGCCGACTACAAGGAAGGCGACGGCTCGCGCGTCTCGGACGCGGCGAACTGATCCGGAGGAGCTGGACGGATGAACACCCTCGCATACGACACTCCGCTGGACGAGGACGGGTATCCGCATGAGCCGGAAATGGGCACCGGTCCCGCCGCCGACGCGCATGCCGACACGATCGACATCAAGGCCGTGCCGCGGGTCGCCATCCAGGCCTTCTGCGAGAGCGACGACATCGCCCGGGTGATCGAGAGCGCGGCCAAGGACCGGCGCATGGCCAAGGCGCATGTGAAGGTGCACAAGGGCGGCCTGGCGGCGGCGATCGACTTCTATGGTTCGGCGCCGACGCCCAACCTGATTCTGCTGGAAACCCGCACGGAAACCTCGAAGCTGATCCAGGGGCTGGAGCAACTGGCGGAAGTCTGCGACGCCGGCACCAAGGTGATGATCATCGGCCACGTCAACGACGTGAAGCTCTACCGGGACCTGATCCATCGCGGCATCAGCGACTACCTCGTCGCGCCGATCAACCTGTTTCAGCTCATCGGGGCGATCGGCGAGCTCTATGTCAATCCGGATGCCGAGCCGCTGGGACGCACCATCGCCTTCGTCGGCGCCAAGGGCGGCGTCGGCTCGTCCACCGTGGCGCACAATGTCGCCTGGTCGATCGCCCGGGTCTACGAGAGCGACGTGGTGCTGGCCGATCTGGACCTGGCCTTCGGCACCGCCGGCCTCGACTTCAACCAGGACCCGCTGCAGGGCGTCTTCGAGGCGGTTTCCTCGCCCGAGCGTCTCGACGAGACCATGCTCGACCGGCTGCTGTCGAAATGCGCCGAGCGCCTCAGCCTGCTCGCCGCGCCGGCCTCGCTGGACCGCACCTATGACCATGGCGAGACCAGCTTCGACGGCTTGCTCGACGTGATGAAGCAGGGGGCGCCGGCGGTGATCCTCGACCTGCCGCATGTCTGGTGCGGCTGGGTGCGCCGGGTGCTCGCCGCCGTCGACGAGGTGGTGATCGTCGCCGAGCCGGATCTCGCCAACCTGCGCAACGCCAAGAACATGATCGACACCTTGCGGCAACTGCGTCCCAACGATGCGCCGCCGCGCCTGGTGCTGAACCGGGTCAACGTGCCCAAGCGGCCGGAGATCAAGGCGGCGGAGTTCGCCGATGCGCTGGAATTGTCGGCGGTCGCGGTGGTTCCCTTCGATCCGCTGCTGTTCGGCACGGCCGCCAACAACGGCCAGATGATCGGCGAGCAGGATGAGAAGCACGCCACCGCGGAGATCTTCAACCAGATTTCCCAGGTGGTGACCGGTCGCGGCGAGGTGCCGCGGCCAAAGGGGCTGGCGCTCGGATCGCTGGTGTCCCGTTTCCTGAAGAAGGGCAAGGCAGCCGGGTGACCGGCATCGCGGCCCTTCTTCGAGACGGCCCCTTCTTCGAGACGATTGAGAGCAGGTAACGATGTTCGGTCGACGTGGCGCTTCCTCAGGTACACAGACGTCCCGCCCGGCGGCACCGCCGGTGCAGGGCGAGCCGCTGAACGCCCCTCCGGCACCTGCCGAGGCCGCCGCCCAGCCGGCCCCGCCGCCCGTCGCCGAAAGGGTCGCCCAGCCGGTGGCCGCGGCAAGGCCGGCCCCGCCCGCGCCCGAGCCGCGCGCGCCGCAGCGCTCGGAAGGCTACTACGCCACCAAATCGTCGATCTTCAACGCCCTGGTCGAGGCGATCGACCTGTCGCTGCTGACCCGCCTCAGCGCCGAGGACGCGCGCGAGGAAATCCGCGACGTCGTCAACGACATCATCGCGCTGAAGAATGTGGTGATGTCGATCTCCGAGCAGGAGGACCTGCTCGAGGACATCTGCAACGACGTCCTCGGCTACGGTCCGCTGGAGCCGCTGCTGGCCCGCGACGACATCGCCGACATCATGGTGAACGGCGCCGACACGGTCTATATCGAGACCCAGGGGCGAATGCAGCAGACCAATGTCCGCTTCCGCGACAACAAGCAGTTGCTGAACATCTGTCAGCGCATCGTCAGCCAGGTCGGCCGCCGCGTCGACGAATCGAGCCCGATCTGCGACGCCCGCCTTGCCGACGGCTCGCGCGTCAACGTCATCGCGCCGCCGCTGGCGATCGACGGGCCGACCCTCACCATTCGTAAGTTCCGGAAAGACAAGCTGACCCTTCGGCAGCTCGTCCAGTACGGCTCGATCTCCCCCGAGGGAGCAACCGTACTGGAGATCATCGGCCGCAGCCGCTGCAACGTGCTGATCTCCGGCGGTACCGGCTCGGGCAAGACGACGCTGCTGAACTGCCTGACCGCCTTTATCGATTCCACCGAGCGCATCATCACCTGCGAGGACGCGGCCGAGCTGCAACTGCAGCAGCCGCATGTGGTGCGCCTGGAAACGCGCCCGCCCAACCTGGAAGGCGAGGGCGAGGTGACCATGCGCGACCTGGTCAAGAACTGCCTGCGCATGCGTCCCGAGCGGATCATCGTCGGCGAGGTGCGCGGACCCGAGGCCTTCGACCTGTTGCAGGCGATGAACACCGGTCACGACGGGTCGATGGGCACGCTGCACGCCAACAGTCCGCGCGAGGCGCTGTCGCGTCTGGAATCGATGATCACCATGGGCGGCTTCTCGCTGCCGTCCAAGACCCTGCGCGAGATGATCGTCTCGTCGATCGACGTCATCGTGCAGGCGCAGCGCCTGCGCGACGGCTCCCGCCGCATCACCCACGTGTCCGAAGTCATGGGCATGGAAGGCGACGTCGTCATCACCCAGGACGTGTTCCTTTACGACATTCTCGGCGAGGACGCGAACGGCAGGCTCATCGGCCGCCACCGCTCCACCGGCATCGGTCGTCCGAAGTTCTGGGAAAAGGCGCGCTATTTCGGCGAGGAGAATCGTCTGGCGGCCGCGCTCGATGCCGCCGAGGCCAAGGAGCCCGGACATGGCTGACCTGCAGGCCTTCCTGACGCCCGGCGTCGCGACCATCGCCATCGCCCTGCTCGCGGCCTTTTCCTTCGGCGGCATCCTCTACGCCCTGTTCGAGCCGCAACTGAGCGGCCGTGCCGCGCGCGAGAAGCGCATGCAGGCCGTGGCCTCGCGCAACATCACCATCGACGCGGCCCGCCTGGCGCGCGATGGCGACCGCCGCCGCAAGTCGGTGCAGGACCAGCTCAAGGAGTTCGAGGCGCGCGAGAAGAAGAAGCAGCATCGCGCCACCCACCTGAGCCTCGACCAGCGGCTCGACCAGGCCGGCCTGTCGTGGTCGAAGCGCGGCTTCATCGTCTTCTCCGTGATCTGCGCCCTGGTGCTCGCCCTTGCCGGCCTTCTCCTGTCCGGTTCGCTGATCGTCACCGGTGGCCTGATGTTCGTCGGCGCCTTCGGTGTGCCGCGCTTCTATCTCGCGCGGCGCCGCAAGAAGCGGATCGCCGCCTTTCTCAACGAATTGCCCAATGCCGTCGATGTCATCGTACGCGGCACCAAGGCCGGCCTGCCGCTCGGCGAGTGCATCCAGATCGTCGCGGCGGAGGCCCGCGAGCCAATCAAGAGCGAGTTCCGCCGCATCGTCGAATCGCAGGCCATGGGCATCACCTTGGCCGAGGCGATCGCCAAGCTGCCGAGCCGCATGCCGGTGGCGGAGGCGAACTTTCTCGCGATCGTCGTGATGATCCAGTCGCAGTCGGGCGGCTCGCTGTCCGAGGCACTGGGCAACCTGTCCAAGGTGCTGCGCGAGCGCAAGGCGATGAAAGGCAAGATCGTCGCGATGAGCCAGGAGGCGAAGTCCTCGGCCGCGATCATCGGCTCGCTGCCGTTCCTGGTGGTCGGCGTGCTGTCGCTGACGAGCCCGTCCTACATGATGCTGCTGTTCAGCGACCCGATCGGCAACGTCATCGTCGTCGGCAGCGGCCTGTGGATGCTGACCGGCATTCTCATCATGAAGAAGATGATCGCCTTCGACTTCTGATCGCGCCCGCAAGACGGCGAAACCGGTGGAAAGAGACAATGGGTCTGGATTTCTCCAATCTGCTCTCGCAGCAGGCGATGATCGCCATCCTGACCATGGTCGCGATCGCCGGCACCCTGTTCTCCCTCGTCATTCCGTTGCTGGAGGGCGACAAGCTCAAGAGCCGGATGAAGTCGGTGGCGCTGGAGCGCGAGCAGATGCGCGCCCGCGAGCGGGCTCGTCTCGCCGACGACAAGACGAATGCACGGGTGTCGCTGCGCAACAAGCCGAAGAAGCAGATGCAGAACATCGTCGACCGGCTGAACCTGAAGAACCTGTTGTCGGACGATGAAACCAAGCTGCGGCTGACCCGCGCCGGCTATCGCGGCGTGCGGCCGCTCTACACCTATCTCTTCGCCCGGCTGGTCATGCCGGTGATCCTGTTCATCATTGCCCTGTTCTACACCTTCGTGGTGCTGAAGCTGAATCAGCCGGCGATGGTGAAGGTGCTGATCTCCTGCGTCGTCGCCTTCATCGGCTTCTATGCGCCCGATCTCTACCTGAAGAACAAGATTCAGAACCGCCAGCTCTCGATCAACCGGGCCTGGCCGGACGCGCTGGACCTGATGCTGATCTGCGTCGAATCGGGCATGTCGGTGGAGGTCGCCTTCCGCAGGGTGTCGGAGGAGATCGGCATCCAGTCGATCCCGCTGGCCGAGGAACTGACGCTGACCAATGCCGAACTGTCCTATCTCGGCGACCGGCGGATGGCCTATGAGAACCTTGCGAACCGCACCGGCCTCGAAGGCGTCAAGAACGTCTCGCTGGCGCTGATCCAGGCCGAGCGCTACGGCACGCCGGTGTCCACGGCGCTGCGCGTCATGGCCGACGAGAACCGGGCGCAGCGCATGCAGGCGGCCGAGAAGAAGGCGGCCGCGCTGCCGCCGAAGCTGACCGTGCCGATGATCGTGTTCTTCCTCCCCGTCCTGCTGGCCGTGATCATCGGTCCGGCGATCATCCAGGCGCTGGCAACGTTCTGACGGCTGGTCGGAGCGGTCAGAACCGGGCGGAAGCACCAAAGCCAGCGCCGATATGAAAAAGCCACCCGGATTGGGTGGCTTTGCCGTGTCCTGATGGCGACGTGGGCAGAGGTCAGCCGCCGGACTTGTTCTTCTTCTTCTTGTCTTGCGCGGAGATTTCCGCCCAGGAATTGCGCTGCGACAGCATCGACTTGAGATAGGCGATGTTCTGCGCCGCCTGGGCCGGGTCGATTTCGGCGGTGGCGACCTGCTCGGCTTCCTGGAAGCGGCCCTGCAGGCCGATCGCCAGGGCGAGGTTCTGGCGGATGCGGCTGTCGGCCTTGGGGCTCGCGGCGGCCCGGCGCAGCACGCTCTCCGCTTCCTTCGCCTCCCCCTCCAGCAGGTAGGACATGGCCAGGTTGTTGAGCAGGCTCGGCTCGTCCGGCGCGATCCTGAGGGCCTGATTGTAGAGGTCGCGGGCCTGCTGGGTGTTGCCCATCTGGTCGTGGATCGCGGCGGCTGCCGACATCAGCCGCCAATCGGGGCGGGTCGGGGTCTGGGCGCCGTTGAGCACCTGCAGCGCTTCCGGCAGGCGGCCGTTCATCGCCAGCACCTTGCCATAGGCGGCGGCGATGTCGCGGTCGCTCTGATTGGCGATGATCGCCTTGCGCAGCACCGCCTCGGCCTGTTCCGCCTGGCCGTTGCGCCCCAGCGCGGCCGCGTAGTTCAGGATGTTCTCACGGTCCTGCGGCGCGCGCTCATAGGCCTGGCCCCAATAGCTGACGGCCTGCAGGGCGGTGCTCGAGCCGGGAGCGGCATAGGCCTGGGTCGCGCTGGAATGGGTGCCGACGGCGCGCTTCGACGAGGCGCAGCCGGTCAGCGCGACCAGCGTCGCCATCGACACGGCGAGCATCAGGCGCGGCGTGGCGGCGGAACGGGAGAGGGCGTGGCGCTTGGATGGCATGTGCCGGGCTCCTGGACACGGACAACGGTGACACGAACGACGGTGACGCGGACGACGGATCTTGCAGAATGCGCAGACCCATCAATACGTCGTTAACCCTAATGCTTCGTTAAATCCGCCGGCCTGTGGCATGAACGTACCGCAACGATTGCCGCCTCCGGCCGGCCGTGATTAAACGGCGGAACCCGGAAACTCGTTGCCCACCAGAAGGATCCCGCCCGTGCGCGCCGCCTTGATCGCCCCGTCCGCCTCGACCGCCGCCATTCCCGTTCATGTCGTCGAGCAGGGCACGGCGCCGGCGGTGCTGCAGTCTCTCGGCGCGCGGGCGCAGGCTTTCGCCGCCGCCAGCGGCTTCGACGGCTCGGCGGGCCAGCTCCTGCTGCTGCCCGATGCGGATGGGGCGCTGTCGGCGGTGCTGTTCGGCGTTGCCAATGCCACTGAACCGGGTTTTGCCGTCGGCGATCTCGCCCGCAAGCTGCCGGGCGGCGACTTCCGGCTGGAGATCGCCGCCGAGGCGCAGGAGGAGGCGGCGCTCGCCTTCGCGCTCGGCTCCTATCGCTTCGATCGCTACCGCACGCCCTCGACCCGGCCGGCACCGCGGCTGGTGGTCGGCGAAGGCGTCGACCTCGACCGGCTCGGCCTGATCCTCGACGGCATGGCGCTTGCCCGCGACCTCGTCAACACGCCGGCCAGCGATCTCGGCCCCGCCGAACTGTGTGATGCGGCCTTGCGCCTCTTTGCCGATCACGGCGGCCGCGCCCATGTGATCGAGGGCGAGGCGCTGCTTGCCGAAGGCTTCCCGATGGTGCATGCGGTCGGGCGGGCGAGCACCCGCGCGCCGCAGCTTGTCGACGCGACCTGGGGCGAAGAGGGCCATCCGCGCGTCACCCTGGTCGGCAAGGGCGTCGTCTTCGACACCGGCGGCCTCGACATCAAGCCCTCCAGCGCCATGGCCTTGATGAAGAAGGACATGGGCGGCGCCGCCGCCGTGCTGGCGCTCGCCTCGATGATCATGGCTGCCGGCCTGCCGGTGCGCCTGCGCGTCATCGTCCCGGCGGTCGAGAACGCGATTTCCGGCGCCTCCTTCCGCCCCGGCGACGTGCTGGCGAGCCGCAAGGGCCTCACCGTCGAAATCGGCAACACCGACGCGGAAGGCCGGCTGATTCTCGCCGACGCGCTGGCGCTGGCCGACGAGGAGGAGCCGGAGATCCTGATCGACATGGCGACGCTGACCGGCGCCGCGCGCGTTGCCCTCGGCCCCGACCTGCCGCCCTTCTACACCGATGACGAGGCCTTCGCCGCCGATCTGGCCGCCCATGCGACCGCCACGCGCGATCCGCTGTGGCGCCTGCCGCTTTGGCGTCCCTATGAGAGCTATCTGGAAAGCCGGATCGCCGACATCAACCACATCAACACCAGCGGCGCGGGCTTCGCCGGCTCGATCACCGCCGCGCTGTTCCTGTCCCGCTTCGTCGAGAAGGCGCGGGTCTGGGCGCATCTCGACATCTATGGCTGGAACCCGGCGGATCGTCCGGGTCGGCCGCTCGGCGGCGAGGCGCAGGCCGCGCGCGCGCTGTTTTCGCTGCTTGCCGCCCGCTACCCGCGACGCTGAGACTGCACGCTTTCCTGCCTCGTTTCGCCGTTTGTATAACGGAACCGAAACGAACTTCCTGTCAGGATGGGGCAAGGCCGGCAACGGCAGATGAGGCATGGGTGAGGGATGGGTATCGACTTGCGGCCGTCGCAGGCGCTGCGGCTCTGGCATGAGGTGACGATGTCGCTGGTCACCGACGGCGACCGCGACCTCACATCGCGCCAGATGGCGATCCTGATGACCGTCTATCTCGAGCCGCCGCCGCACACGGTGCGCGGGCTCGCCGCGCGTCTCGACGTCACCAAGCCGGTGATCACCCGCGCGCTCGATACTTTGGGCGCGATGAAGCTGCTGTCGCGCCGCCGCGACGAGGCCGACCGGCGCAATGTGGTGGTGACCCGCACCGTTGCCGGCGCGCTCTATCTGGAGCACATTGCAGACACCATCGTCGCCCGCGCCGCCGAGATGCATCGCTGACCGCAGCCCCGCGCGGGGCCTCGAGAAAGTCCGAGAACCGCATGCCCAGCGACACCGCCGCCACCCCTGGCCCCACCCCCGACCCGACCCCCGGCCCGACCCCTGGCTCCGCCCTCGACCGCCGCATCCATCCCGTCCGGGCGGACCTTGCGGCGAGCCGCTATCGTGGCCGGGTCGCGGCTGAGCGCTTCGCCGATCCGGTGCCGATGCGCATCGCAGCCGCCTCGGTGCCGCTGCGTCCCGCGCCGGATGCGGCCCGCTCGATCGACACGGAGGCGCTGTTTGGCGAGTGCTTCGACCTCTATGAGGTGCGCGGCGATGGCTGGGCCTGGGGCCAGCTCGCGACCGACGGCTATGTCGGTTACCTGCCTGCCGATTGCCTGGGCGAGGCCGGAGAGTCGGCCACCCACCGGGTCTGCGTGCCGCGCAGCTACCGCTACCCGGAGGCCGAGCTGAAACGGCCGCCGCTCTCGCTCCTGTCGCTCGGTGCGCGGGTGCGCGTCGTCGGCACGGCGGTGACGCGCGGCCTCGACTACGCGCTGCTCGACGACGGCAGCGCCATGGTCGCCCGCCACCTGATGCCGCTCGGCGAGACGGTCGCCGACTGGGTCGCGGTCGCCGAAGGCCTGCTCGGCACGCCCTATCTGTGGGGCGGGCGCACCTCGCTGGGGCTCGATTGCTCGGCGCTGGTGCAGCTTGCGGCGGCGGAGGCCGGCCATATGCTGCCGCGCGACAGCGACATGCAGGCCGCCAGTGCCGGCACCGCGCTCGACATCTCCGCCGGCCTGCCGGACCTGCGGCGCGGCGACCTGCTGTTCTGGAAGGGTCATGTCGGCATCCTCAGCGATCCGGCCACCTTGCTGCATGCCAATGGTCACACGATGAGCGTCGCCCGCGAGCCGCTGGACGCTGCGCTGGCCCGCATCGCCGCCACCGAATGGGGCGCGGTGACCGCCTGCCGCCGGCTCTGATTTCGGCGACCGGCGACAAGCGCTTGTCGTTTCGACAGAATTTCAAGTCGTTTCCGAAATTTGCTTGCTCTTCCCTAAAAGGAAATTCTGCAAAACGACCCGTTTCCCTAGCGTATCAGATATGCAGGGAATGCAGTTGAAATTGCTTTAGGCTGTAACTATATCAGCCTCGACGTTGCGCGAGCGCTGTTTCGCGCCATTGAGACGGACCGCGAGCTTCCCACGGGTCACGCCGAAGCTTGCAAGTCCGCAAGGATCACAAAAATCGGATGTTTCGTCAGGCTGCCGACAGGTCGCGGATGTAAACGTCTTTGCCGCTATTCAACGGATCACTGATCGATCATGCTTCATGTCTTGCCACATGCTGTTTTTCTTCACGTTGAAGACAACGTGAACGATGCAATGGCCTTCCGTCTGGCACTCGAAAGCGTGACGGGAAACATTCGCGTGCGCCGGGTCGGCTCGGTGGAGACGGCGCTGGAGCTGCTGTCGACCCCGGACGCGGCCGCCGGCCCGCCCTTCGACTGTGTGGTCGCCTCGCTCGATCTGCCGGGCACCGGCGCCGGCGATCTCGCTCGGCGCCTGCGCCAGCGCTACGACAGCAGCACGCTGCCGCTGGTCGGGCTGACCGGCGCCGCAGCGCCGTCACCGGCCAGCGACAACGACTGGTTCGACGTCGTGTACGAGAAGCCGACGCTGCCGCGCGAAATGAAGCGGGTGGTGCGCGAGATCATCGACCTGTGGTTCCAGCGCGCCCGCCGCTTCCACTGCTGACCGGCTGGGCCTTTCAGTAACCTGTTGCTTTGTCTACAAGATTCCGAAGTTCGCCGCCCGCCTCATAGGCGCGGATCTGCTCGGCCACATAGGCGGAGATCGCCTCCGGATCGCTTTCGGCGGCGACATGCGGCGTGATCACCACATTCTCCAGCGCCCAGAGCGGGCTGCTTGCGGGCAGCGGCTCGGTCTCGAACACATCGAGGCTTGCCGCCGTCAACGTGCCGTCGGTGAGCGCGCGGACGAGATCCGCCTCGACCTGGCTGCCGCCGCGCCCGGCATTGATGAAGACCGGTCCGCCAAGCGCGCCGTCGCGTGCCAGCCGCGAGACGAGGCCGTAATCGACGAGGCCATGCGTCTCCGGCGTCAAGGGCAGCAGGTTCACCAGAATGTCGGTGCGGGCGAGGAAGGCGTCGAGCTCGCCCTCGCCGGCATAGCAGGCGACACCGTCGATCCGCTTGGGCCCGCGCGCCCAGCCCGCGACGTCAAACCCCAATCTTGCCAAGGCCTTGGCGGCATCCGCACCGAGCACGCCGAGCCCCAGAAGGCCGACGCGCACATGCCGCGCCGCCGGCTGTTCCAGGTCGCGCCAGACGCCCTCGCGCTGCTGCGCGGCGTAGGCGAGATGCTGGCGATGGTGCAGCAGCACCTGCAGCACCACCCATTCGGTCATGCGCGCGGTCAGGTCCGGATCGACCACGCGCACCACCGGCACGTCCGGCAGGCCGGGCTGGGCCAGCAGGTGGTCGACGCCGGCGCCGAGCGAAAAGATCACTTGAAGATTCGGGCAGGCGGCGAGGGCCTCCGCCGGGGCCTTCCAGGCCAGCGCGTAGCGGATCGCGGCGGGGTCGCCGATGGCGTCGGGCCAGGACCGGACCTCGTGCTCCGGCAGGTGCTTGCCAAGGCGCGCGGCCCAGGCGGCGGGGTTCCAGCCCTTGACGGCGATCAGCAGGCTCATGAGGGTCCTCCAAACGAATATTTCCCTCCTTAGAGCATCTTCCGCCGATCTGTGCAGCACCCGGGACGAAAAAAGTGCCGTAAAGCCAAGCCTCTGGCGCAAAAAGGCCGATGGCTGTCCTCCTCTGCCGCAGCGGCAATTCGCTTGACAGGTGTGGTGCGCAATGAAATCAATTTTTGAGAGAAATTTTGCAAAATTCCGTCTCAAATTCGCGAGAAATTGATTTTCCTGTCGCAAACGCGCTTTTCCGGGGGAGAGGACAAATGGATGTGGGGGACGTCAAGGAGGTGGCCGCCTGGGTCAACCTGATGCCGGGGCCGGGACGCACGCCGACGCTGCATGTGACCGGCACGGTCACCGCCCCGACACCCTGCCACGAGGTGGTCGCCGAGTTCGGCGGCCTCGACCCGTCGCAGCCGCCCGTCTACCGCGTCAGGATCCGCTTTCGCCAGGAGCCGGGCCTGTGCCCGCAGGTGCTGACCGACAAGGCGTTCCGCCATAGCGAGCGGAACTACGCCGGCACGGCGACCACGGTGCGGGTGTCGTCCGACACGGACAGCGAGACGGCGCCGATCCGCAAGGCCCGCTGACGCGCGCAGGCTTGTCCCCGTCCTATCCCCGGCACCGACCTCCGGTGCGCGGGAACCGTTATCCCCGCACGGTGCGGGTTCCCGTATAATGCCGGGGCATGAAGGTCAGTCGGCGGCGTAACGGTCGAGACGGCCGGGCTCCGCTTCGGTGACCTGTTCGCCGCGCGGCGGGGCAAGGTCGAGATCGCCGATGCTGCGGCCGCGCTTGCCGATCTTGTCGGTGGAGATCAGGATCTGCTCGATGTCGCGGCCGGCCTGGCCGAAATGCTGCTGCAGCTTGCGGACCCGCTCGTCCAGCCGGTCGACATCGGCAACGAGATGGGCGACCTCGGCCTGGATGCGGTGCGCCTCCTCGCGCAGCCTTGCGTCGCGCAGCACCGACTGGACCACCTGGATCGACAGCAGCAGCAGCGAGGGCGAGACGATGACCACCCGGACCCGGTGCGCCCTCTGGACGAGATCGGCGAACTGCTCGTGGATCTCGGCGAAGATGCTCTCGGAGGGCACGAACATGAAGGCCGTGTCCTGGGTCTCGCCGGGGATGAGATAGCGTTCGGCGATGTCGGCAAGGTGTTTACCGATGTCGCGGCGGAACCGGGCGCGCGCCTGCTTCAGCGGCTCCGGCCCCTGCGCTTCGCGCAGCTCGTTATAGGCCTCAAGCGGAAACTTGGCGTCGATGACCAGCGGCGGGGCGCCGTTCGGCAGATGGATCAGGCAATCCGGCCGCACCCGCGTCGACAGGGTCGCCTGGAAGGAGTAGGCGCCCGGCGCCAGTGCGTCCTGGACGATCGCCTCCATCCGGCCTTGGCCGAAGGCGCCGCGCGCCTGCTTGTTGTCGAGGATCGACTGCAGCGCCCCGACCTGGCCCGAAAGGTCGCGGATCGTCGCCTGCGCCCGGTCGATCACCGCCAGCCGCTCGTGCAGGTGGCGCAGGCCGTCATGGGTGCGCCGGGTCGTCTCGGCCATCGACTGGCCGAGCTTGTGGCTCATGCCGTCGAGCCGCTCGTTGACCGCGCGCATCAGGTCGCCCTGCCGCGAGCCGAAGACCTCGGCCATGGTCTGCATCCGCCCGGTCATCTCGGACTGGACCTTGAGCAGGGCGGCGATCCGCGCCTCGAGCTCGCGCGCCTGCTCGGCGGCCCGCCATTCGGCATCGCGCGCCCGGCCCGCCTGCCGCGACACCGAGACGAGCGTCAGCAGCGCCGCGCCGAGCAGCAGCAGCGTGGCACCGACAAGCGCCTCGCCGAGCGACACCGGCCGGCCGAGCAGGGTGAAGAGAATCGCCTCCATGGAAACAAAGATAGAACACTTGTCGGGGGAGCGAAACGGCGCAGGCGAAGGGGCGGCGCGCGGCCGCAGCGAGCAGGTAGAGGAGTGCCGGGGGCGCACAGCGAGCCCGCAGCTCCCTCGCCGGCGGCCATAACCCGCGGGAATCGTGCGTTCCGGGCGCATCGGCGCGTTGACGCGGCCGGCCTTCTCCCATATTTCAGCACCATGACGAAACGCGACATCATCATCCTGCCGGCCCCCAAGCTGCGCCTGGTCAGCGAGCCGATCGCCAGCGTCGACGACGCGGTGCGGCAACTGGCCGACGACATGCTGGAGACCATGTACGACGCGCCGGGCATCGGCCTGGCCGCGATCCAGATCGGCGTGCCGAAGCGGATGCTGGTGCTGGACGTGGCGCGCGAGGGCGAGACGCCGGCGCCGATGGTGGTGATCAACCCGGAGATCGTCTGGGAATCCGACGAGCACTCCGTCTATCAGGAGGGCTGCCTGTCGATCCCCGAATATTACGAGGACGTGGAGCGGCCGCAGCGGATCGGCCTGCGTTTCCTCGACCGCGAGGGCGCGGCGCGCGAGATCGAGGCCGACGGCCTGCTCGCCACCTGCCTGCAGCACGAGATCGACCACCTGAACGGCGTGCTGTTCATCGACCATATCTCGAAGCTGAAGCGCGACCGCGTCGTGAAGAAGTTCCAGAAGCAGGCCCGCCTGTCCGAAAAGGCCTGAGCCGGCCGACCCCGAACCTGCGACCCGGGAGCCGGACGCATGGACATCGCCTTCTTCCTCAAGGTCTTCGCGGCGCTTTTCGCGATCATGAGCCCGGTCGCCAATCTGCCGGTGTTCCTGGCGCTGACCAGCGACCGGGACGCCGCCGGACAGCGCGCCGTCGCCCTGACCGCAACCTTTGGCCTCATTGCCGGCTCGGTCATCGTCTTCTTCGGCGGTGAGGCGATCCTGGCGCTGTTCGGCATCATCATCGACGGCTTCCGCCTCGCCGGCGGGCTGCTGATCCTGCTGATCGCCCTCTCCATGCTGCATGGCGGCGAAAGCAGTGCCCAGGCCGGCACGGACGAAGAGAAAGAGCATCACCGGAGCGTCGACAATCCCGGCATCTACCCCTTGACCGTGCCGATGCTGCTGGGGCCCGGCTCGATCTCGACCATCATCATCTTCCGCGAACAGGCGCGCGGGACGGGCCAGGAGATCGCCCTGGTGGCGGCGCTCGCCGCCATGGTCGCCGTGTTCGCTGCCACTTTCTTCGCCGCACCAATGCTGTCGCGAATTCTGAGCCGCACCGCGATCAGCATCATGAGCCGGCTGATGGGCATGATCCTCGCCGCCATCGCCATGGAGATGATGGTGACGAGCCTCAAGACCCTGCTGCCGGGTCTTGGATGAGGCGCCTCGCCTGACCCTGCATTCCGCGCCCGCCCGCGCGCGCCCACCAAGGAGCAATCATGAGCCTGCGCATCGTCTTCATGGGAACGCCGGAATTTTCCGTCCCGACCTTGATGGAGATCGTCGGCCAGGGTCACGATGTCGTCGCCTGCTACACCCAGCCGCCGCGAAAAGCGGGCCGGGGCATGGAGGAACGCAAGTCGGCGGTGCATCAGGCGGCCGAGACGCTGGGCATTCCGGTGCGCTGCCCGCCGTCGCTGAAAAGCGAGGAGGAGCGGGCGGCGCTTGCCGAACTGGCGCCGGACGCGGCCGTCGTCGTCGCCTATGGCCTGTTGCTGCCGCAGGCGGTGCTCGACATCCCCGCGCATGGCTGCCTCAACCTGCACGCCTCGCTGCTGCCGCGCTGGCGCGGCGCGGCGCCGATCAACCGGGCGATCATGGCGGGCGACGCCGAGACCGGCGTCGAGGTGATGCGCATGGAAGCCGGGCTCGATACCGGCCCGGTCTATATGGCCGAGAAGCTGGTGATCGGGCCGGAGATGACGGCCGGAGAGCTGCACGACCGCCTGTCGGTGCTGGGCGCCGACCTGATGGTGCGCGCGCTCGCCGCCCTGCCGCGCGGCGCCCTGGTGCCGACGCCCCAGGCAGAGGAGGGCGTCACCTATGCCCGCAAGATCGACAAGGCCGAGACCCGCATCGACTGGACCCGGCCGGCGCGCGAGGTGCACGACCATGTGCGCGGCCTCTCGCCCTTTCCCGGCGCCTGGTGCGAGATGGAGATCGGCGGCCGCAGCGAGCGGGTGAAGGTGCTGCGCAGTTCGCTGGAGGACGGTGCCACGGGCGCACCGGGCACGCTGCTGACGGCTGGCGACGAGCTGCTGGTCGCCTGCGGCAGCGGCGCGCTGCGGCTGGTACAGTTGCAGCGGGCCGGCAAGAAGTCGATGCCGGCGGCCGAATTCCAGCGCGGCGCGCAGCTCGGCGCGGGCGCGCGGCTTGGATGAAGCCGCCCCACGTCGCCAAGCGGGTTGCCGGCAGGCTATGATGCGCCGAGCCACCCGGTACGCCGCTGTAGCCACCCCGCCGAACGGACGATCCAGACGATGACCCATCCCGCGCTTGAACCCGAGATCCGCCCCGCCACGCCCGCCGACGAGGCGGATATCGCCATGGTCATCGCCACCGCCTTCGGCCAAGAGGGCGAGGCGCGGCTGGTCGAGGCGCTGCGCTCCTGCGGCGCGCTGGTGCTGGAGCAGGTGGCGGTCGACCGCGACGGGCGGATCGTCGGCCATGTCGCCTTCTCGCGCGTCACCGGTGCCGGCGCCGGACATCGGCTCGCCATCACCTGTCTGGCGCCGGTTTCCGTCAGCCCCGACCGCCAGCGCGGCGGCATCGGCGCGGCGCTGATCCGCGCCGGGATCGACGCCCTGCGCGAGCAGGGCGAGGATCTGGTGCTGGTGCTGGGACCGCCGGCCTATTATCCGCGCTTCGGCTTCGACGCGGAGCTTGCGAAAAAGGTCGCCGGCCCCTATGCGGGAGCGGCCTTCCAGGCGCTGGCGCTGACCGAGGCCGCACGTTCCGCCCTGCCCATCGAGGTCACCTTCGCCACGCCCTTCGAGGCTTTCGAGTAACCGCGACAAACGGCGAGCCGACCCCGTTCATGCCCCGCTACAAGCTGACAGTCGATTATGACGGCCGCCCTTTCGTGGGTTGGCAGCGGCAGGCCAACGGCCCCTCCGTGCAGGCGGTGATCGAGCGGGCGGTGACGGCGTTTTCCGGCGAGACGGTGACCATCGGCGGGGCGGGGCGCACCGATGCCGGCGTGCATGCGACCGGGCAGGTGGCCCATCTCGATCTGGAAAAGGACTGGCCGGCGGCGACCGTGCTCGGCGCGCTGAATTTCCATTGCCTGCCCGATCCGGTGGCGATCCTCGCCTGCGAGAAGATGCATGAGGGCTTCGACGCCCGCTTTTCGGCGATCCGCCGGCACTATCGCTACCGCATCGTCAACCGGCTGGCGCCGCTGACCCACGATCTGGGGCTGGCCTGGCATGTGAAGAAGCCGCTCGATGCCGAGGCGATGCACGCGGCGGCGCAGGTGTTTGTCGGCCATCACGACTTCACCACCTTCCGTCATTCGCGCTGCCAGGCGAAGAGCCCGTGGAAGACGCTGGAGGCCTTCAGCGTGCGCCGCGAGGGCGAGAGCCTGATCGCCGAGTGTTCCTCGCGCTCCTTCCTGCACAACCAGGTGCGCTCGATGGTCGGCACGCTGCGGCTGGTCGGCGAGGGGCGCTGGGGAGCGGAGGACGTCGCCAGGGCGCTGGCGGCGCGCGACCGCGAGGCCTGCGGCCCGGTGGCGCCGCCCGACGGGCTGTATCTGACGCGGGTCGACTACCGCCCGGCGGAGGAGGACGCGGCCTTGCTCGCCGCCTACAGGGCCGGGCTGCCCGGCGCGGACGGCGAGGCGGCCGGGGAGGCGGAGGGCGAAGAGGCCTCGGGCGACTGAGCGCCCGCCGGTTCCTCCATCGGGGCGGGCGGCACCAGCTTGCGATAGAGATGCCAGGTGGTGTGGCCGAGCACCGGCAGGACGAAGATCAGGCCGGCGAACAGCGGCAGCATCGCCAGCAGCAGCGTCGCGGTGACCACCAGCGCCCAGCCGATCATCGGCTTCGGGCTGGTGACGACCGAGCGCACGCTGGTGATCATCGCGGTGATGAAGTCGACGTCCCGGTCGAGCAGCATCGGGAAGGAGACGACGGTGAGCGAGAACAGCACCACCGACAGCACCGCGCCGATGACATTGCCGAGCAGCAGGAACATCAGCCCTTCCGGCGTCGTCACCACCACCTCGACGAAGGCGCCGAAGGAGGCGAAGGACTTGAAGCCGAGGAACAGGGCGAGCAGCAGCCGCACCTGATACATCCACATGATCTGGACGAACAGCACGACGAAGGCCATCCAGGCGAGCTCGCGCCGGCGCTGCGCCCAGATGACGCCGAGCACGCCCGGCCAGTCGAGCGGCGCGCCGGTCTCCAGCCGGCGGCTGACCTCATAGAGGCCGACGGCAATGAACGGGCCGATCAGGCCGAAGCCGATGGCGAGCGGATAGCTGAGATAGCTCATATGCAGGGCGGAGGCGGTGAGCAGCACCAGGATGCCGCCAAGGGCATAGACGGCACCGAAGAACAGGCCGAAGCGCGGCGCCGCCCGGAAGTCGCGCATGCCGGCACCGAGCGCATCGACGATGGCATCGAAGCCGATGGCGTTGACCCGGGTGGGATCGGGCCGCCGGGCCGGCATTCCCGAAGGCGCGTCCCCCGAAGGCGCGTCCCCCGAAAGCGCTCCCCCCGAAAGCGCGCTCTTGTCCTGCTCGACCGTCATTGCCTGCCTCCCTCGCAGCCGTGGACCCTTGTTTCCAGACACTGCAACAAGCAGGACCACTGAAACAGACCTGCGTCAATCCGTCACCTTCGCAAAGATACGTGCGGCGCGGGGAGGGGCGGGGACAGGGAAGGGCGGATCAGCCGGCGAAATAGCTGTCGAGGAAGCGGCGATAGATGGCGGCAAGCCCGTCGAGCTCGGCGAGCGGCACGCGCTCGTCGACCTGGTGCATGGTCTGGCCGACCAGGCCGAACTCGACCACCGGGCAGTAATTCTTGATGAAGCGGGCGTCCGACGTGCCCCCGCCGGTCGACAGCTCCGGACGGCGGCCGGTCTCCGCCTCCACCGCATCCGCCAGCGCCTCGATCAGCTCGGCGTCATGGGTGAGGAAGCTGTCGCTGGAATCGTTGGTGAACTCGAGCTGCCAGTCGCAGGAGAGGCCGTTGGTGCCGGCAAGTGCATGGCGCAGATGCGCCTTCAGGCTCTCCACCGACCAGGTGTCGTTGAAGCGGACGTTGAACTGGGCGACCGCCTTGCGCGGGATGACGTTGAAGGCGGCATTGCCGACATCGACGGAGGTGATTTCGAGGTTCGACGGCTGGAAGCGGGCGTTGCCGGCATCAAGCTCCAAGGCGTCGAGACGGGCGAGCAGCGCCAGCATGTCGGAGACCGGGTTCTTCGCCAGATGCGGATAGGCGACATGGCCCTGCACGCCGGTGACGGTGATAATGCCCGACAGCGAGCCGCGCCGGCCGACCTTGATCGCATCGCCGAGATGCTCGGGATTGGTCGGCTCGCCGACGATGCAGGCATCGAAACGGTGGCCGCGTGCCGCCGCCCAGTCCAGCAGCTTGACCGTGCCGTTGATCGCCGGGCCTTCCTCGTCGCCGGTGATCAGGAAGGAGATGCGCCCCGGCAGCGCCTCGCCCTTCTCCGCCACATAGGCGATGGCGGCGGCCGCGAAGGCGGCGATGCCGCCCTTCATGTCGACCGCGCCGCGCCCGTGCAGGATGCCGTCCTCGACCGTGCCGTCGAACGGGCCGTGCCGCCAGGCCCCCGCATCGCCCGCCGGCACCACGTCGGTATGGCCGGCAAAGGCAAGGTTCGGACCCTTCGTGCCGATGGTGGCGAAGAGGTTCTCCACGTCCGGCGTGCCGCGGTCTGAGAACACCATGCGCTCGACGGTGAAGCCGGCGGCCGTCAGCCGCTCGTCCAAGAGGGCGAGCGCGCCGCCTTCAGTCGGCGTCACGGAGGGGCAGCGCAAGAGGTCGCGGGCAAGGGTTGCGGCAAGGGAAAGGCGGGTGTCGGCCATGGCGGTCTGCGGGGTGTCCTGAAATTGCGCTAGGTCGGTCTCGCCCAGCGGCTGTTGGGGCGCGGGCCATAGGGGTTCGGCCCCGGCTCGCCGGGCATCAGGCCGAGGCCGAGCACGAACAGCAGGTTGAGCACCGGCACGAAGACCAGCACGGCGAGGAAGCCGGTGAGGTTGCGATCCTGCAGCCGCTTGATGGCCAGCGCCAGCACCACCCAGTGGCTGGCGAACAGCATGTAGGGCAGCAGCGGATGCGAGTTGACGAAGTCCTCCATCGTCACCACCGTCGTCTGGTCGCCGGTGACGTCGAGGCCCTGCACCCACAGGCTGACCGGAATGGCGAACAGCGCCCACAGGAAGCCGAGCGCGAGCATATAGGGCTCGCGCGACACACGCCCGATCGGGCTGAAGAACAGCCAGAGCGGCCCCAGCGGGCCCGGATGCGCTTGCGGTTGCGACATGAAATGTCCTGGACAGGAGACGGTCTGTTGCCCCCGAAGTAGGCCGGGAGGCGCCGACAATCAAGCCGCTTTGCCCGATTGTCGCGCGCCTGCGCGGTTTTGCCCGGCGGCGCGGCGATGCGCGCAAGGGCGGCCGGGCGCCCGGTCTCAGTCGCGCAGCAGCTCGTTGATCGAGGTCTTGGAGCGGGTCCTCTCGTCGACGCGCTTGACGATCACCGCGCAGTAAAGGCTCGGCCCCGGCTCGCCGCCGGGCAGCGGCTTGCCCGGCATGGTGCCGGCGACGACCACCGAATAGGCCGGCACTTCGCCGTAGAACACCTCGCCGGTGGCGCGGTCGACGATCTTGGTCGACTGGCCGATGAACACGCCCATGCCGAGCACCGCGCCCTCGCGGACGATGCAGCCCTCGACGACTTCCGAGCGGGCGCCGATGAAGCAGTTGTCCTCGATGATCACCGGCCCGGCCTGCAGCGGCTCGAGCACGCCGCCGATGCCGACGCCGCCCGACAGATGCACGTTGCGGCCGATCTGAGCGCAGGAGCCGACGGTCGCCCAGGTGTCGACCATGGTGCCCTCGCCGACATGGGCACCGAGATTGACGAAGGACGGCATCAGGACGACGTTCCTGCCGATATGCGCCGAACGGCGGACGATGGCGCCCGGCACTGCGCGAAAGCCGGCCTCCTCGAAGTCGACGCCGCGCCAGCCGTCGAACTTCGACGGCACCTTGTCCCACCACGCGGCATCGCCCGGACCGCCCTTGATGATCTCCATCGGGTTGAGGCGGAAGGACAGCAGCACGGCCTTCTTGAGCCACTGGTTGACCACCCAGTCGCCGCTCTCGGCTTTCTCCGCCACCCGCGCGTGCCCGCGATCCATCAGGTCGAGCGCGGCGTTGACCGCATCGCGCACCGCGCCGGTGGTCTGGGCGGTGATCGTGTCGCGGTCCTCGAAGGCGGCGTCGATGATGGCGGCGAGCTTCGCCTTGTCGGTAAGGGCCGTGGTCATGCGCGGGGGTCTCCGGAAGGTCCGTGGAAAGCGTCGGAAAGTCTCCGCGCGGACCTAACCGCCGCGCCCGCGCGAAGTCAAGGCCGGGCGGGCCGGCGTCGCGCCGACCTGCTCAGGCCTTCTTGACGAACTGGCAGAGGATGACGATCCGCTGGCCCTCGACGCGGCCTTCCAGATGGTTCGGATTGTCGGCGACGAGGGAGATCTTGCGCACCGCCGTGCCGCGCTTGGCGGTGAAGCCGGCGCCCTTGACCGGCAGGTCCTTGATCAATGTGACAGTGTCGCCGGAGGCCAGCACCGTGCCGTTGCAGTCGACATGGACGACGGCGTCCTCGCCGCTCGACGCCCTGCTGCCTTCCTCGGCAAAGGCCAGGACGTCGGGCTCCAGCCAGGCGGTCTCCAGCAGGTCCCGCGCCCAGGCGGCCTCCGGCAGCCCCTTCAAGAGCCGCCAGGCGAGCACCTGCACCGCCGGCTCGGGGCTCCAGATCGCCTCGTTGAGACACCGCCAGTGCGGCTCGTCCCGCGGCCCCTCCTCGATGCCGGCCCGGCAGACGGCGCAGAGCGGCACGCTGTCCTCGCGCGGGGGCACGGCAAAGGCGGTGGCGCCTTCGGAATTGCAAAGGGCACAAGCGGTCATGGGATGTCCTGTCGGCAAACGAGGCGGAAGGGATGCGGTGGCATACGCCACCCGTAGCGCCACGTCCAGCCGCAAGGCAGCGACACTTTCTCCGGGCGCCGACGGCGCCAGGCTCAGAGGGCCCCAAACGGGGCTCCCAAACAGCGGGGCGGTTCAGGGCTCCTTGCGTGGCCGGTTGACCAGCGACACCAACACGAAGGAGATGATCATCAGCAGCAGCCAGGCGTTCAGCTTGGCGACCGACACCAGTGTCCAGCCATTGGCCTGGTCAGGATAGTGCCAGGCACGGGCGAAGGTGCCGATGTTTTCCGCCAGCCAGATGAACAGCGCCACCAGGACGAAACCGATCACCAGCGGCATGCGGTGCCGGTAGCGATAGACCGAATAGTGCACCCAGGTCCGCCCGTAGAGCAGCAGCAGGGCGGCGAACAGGCCGAGCCGGATGTCGAGCGTGTAGTGATGGGTGAAGAAGTTCACATAGATCGCCAGCGCGAACAGCCATGTGGTCCACAGCGGCGGGTAGTGCGAATAGGCGAAGTCGAAGATGCGCGAGACGCGGGCGAGATAACTGCCGACGGCCGCATACATGAAGCCGGAGAACAGCGGCACGCCCTGGATGCGGAAGAAGCTCTCCTCGGGATAGATCCACGAGCCCATCGCCGTCTTGAACACTTCCATGATCGTGCCGACCACATGGAAGATCAGGATCACCTTGGCCTCGTCGAGGGTCTCGAAGCGGGCGGCGAGCAGCCAGACCTGGATCACCAGCGCGGCCAGGAAGAGAAAGTCGTAGCGGGCGAGAAAGGCGCCGTCCGGGTACCAGAAGCGGGTGGCGAGGATCAGCGCCAGCAGCAGGGCGCCATAGATGCAGGCATAGGCCTGCTTGACGCCGAAGGCGAGGAACTCGATGCACGCGCGCGCGGCCCAGCCCCTGCCCAGCCACCGATAGACCAGCGGCAGCAGCCGGTGCAGGATCCGTTCGGTTCGCGAGGCCGCATCCGCCGGGCGGCCGAGCCGGCGCACAAGCTGGAGCCGCATCACACCTCGATGGCGCCGAGCACGGCGTTGAGGAACCCGGTCAGGTCGTCGGTGACGAAGTCGACATGCGGGGCGTTCTGCCCCTCCAGCTCCCATTCCTCGCGGAAGACGGCGCGGGTGCCCTCGGGCACCAGGAGGACCGAGCGCATGCCGAGCTTGTGCGGCACCTGCAGATTGCGGGAGAGATCCTCGAACATCGCCGCGCGCACCGGCGAGACGCCGGTCTTTTCCAGGAACCGGTTGTAGGTCTCCAGGTTCGGCTTGGGCAGCAGCCCGGCGGCGACGATGTCGAAGATGTCGTCGAACTGCTCGGAAATGCCGAGCCGGGCGGCGGTGCGCTCCGCATGCGGCCGGTCGCCATTGGTGAAGATGTACTTCCTGCCCGGCAGCCGCGCGATCGCCTGGCCGAGCCGCGGATTGGGCATGACCGGCGAATAGTCGATGTCGTGGACATATTCGAGGAAGGCGTCCGGCTCGATGCCGTGCTCGACCATCAGCCCGCGCAAGGTGGTGCCGTAATCGCGGTAGAACGCCTTCTGCTTGAGCCGCGCCTCGTCCGCCGCCAGCCCGAGATGACGCGCGATATAGTCGGAGATGCGTGCGTCGATCTGCGAGAACAGGTCCGAACTCGGCGGGTAGAGTGTGTTGTCCAGGTCGAAGACCCAGGCCTCCACGCCGGTGAAGACCCGCAGGTCCTGCTCGTGGGCGTGGCGGCCTTCGCGTTCGCTGATGCTCATGGACGCAGCAAGGTCCCTGCGCCCTGGTCGGTGAACAGTTCGAGAAGCACCGCGTGCGGCACCTTGCCGTTGAGGATGACGACGCCCTCGACGCCGCGCTCCAGCGCGTCGATGCAGGTCTCGACCTTCGGGATCATGCCGCCGGAAATGGTGCCGTCCTCGATCAGCGCCCGCGCCTGGGAGATGGTGAGCTCCTTGATCAACTTGCCGCTCGCGTCGAGCACGCCGGGCACGTCGGTGAGGAACAGCAGCCGCTTGGCGTCGAGCGCGCCGGCGATGGCGCCGGCAAAGGTGTCGGCATTGATGTTGTAGGTTTCGCCGTCGGCGCCGGGGGCGACGGGCGCGACCACCGGGATCAGCTCTTCCTTCATGACGAGGCGCAGCACCGTCGGATTGACCTCCGCCGGCTCGCCGACGAAGCCGAGATCGAGAATCTGCTCGATCGCCGAATTGGGATCGCGCACCCGCCGCTGCAGCTTCTCGGCCGTCACCATGTTGCCGTCCTTGCCGCACAGGCCGATCGCCTTGCCGCCCTCGGCATTGATCAGGTGGACGATTTCCTTGTTGATCGAGCCGGCGAGCACCATTTCGACGATCTCGACGGTGGCCTTGTCGGTGACGCGCAGACCGTTGCGGAACTCGCTCTTGATGCCGAGCCGGTCGAGCATCGTGCCGATCTGCGGCCCGCCGCCATGCACCACCACCGGCAGCACGCCGGCCAGCCGCAGCAGGGTGATGTCGCGGGCGAAGGCATTGCCAAGCGCCGGATCGCCCATGGCGTGGCCGCCATATTTCACCACCACGACCTGGTCGTCATAGCGCAGCATGTGCGGCAGGGCGGTGGAGATGATCTTGGCGGGATTGATCGGGGCGGTTTCGCTCATGGATGGACGGACACCTCGGCTGGGACGGCAGGAAGGGCGGAGCGCGATCCGCGCGCCATCCGGTCTATAGCTGCTTTCGGAAAGGGGCTCAATTGCGGCCCCGCGGGGACCGGTGCGCGGAAACGGGAAAAGCCGGCGCTCAGGCGAAGCCCGCGTTGCGCTGGGCGGCTGCCTCCGCCTCTGTCGCGAGCGGCTGGGGCAGCATCGACCATCCAGCGGCGCCGAGCAGCGCGGTGATCCGCTCGGCGGCGATCGGCCGGGAAAAATGGAAGCCCTGCAGGTCGGTGCAGCCGAGATGCGCGAGAAACGCCTTCTGCTCCTCGGTCTCGATGCCCTCGGCCGTCACCTTCAGCCCCAGATCGGCGGCAAGGTTCACCACCGCGCGGGTCACCGTGTCGTAGTCGACCTTCTCGCCGAGGCCGCGCACGAACTGGCGGTCGATCTTGATCCGGTCAATGGGGAACTGCAGCAGGTGGTTGAGCGAGCCGTAGCCGGTGCCGAAGTCGTCGAGCGCGATCGAGATGCCGAGCAGCTTGAGGCTCTGCAGCGTCGCGTCGAGGTCGCTGCCCGGCGTCAACAGGATGTTTTCGGTGATCTCCAGGTCGAGATTGCGCCCGTCGAAGCCGGTGCGCTCCAGGATCGAGCGGACCCGGTGGACGAGGCGCGGGTCGCGCAACTGGCCGGAGAACAGGTTGACCGACAGACGGAAGCCGTGGCTTGCGGCCTGCACCCAGGGCAGGGCGGTGCGGCAGGCCTCCTCCAGCACCCAGTAGCCGATATCGGCCGCATGCCGGCTGCCGTCGAGGACGGCGATGAAGGCAGCGGGCGGCAGAATGCCGCGCACCGGATGGTTCCAGCGCATCAAGGCCTCGGCGCCGATCACCGCTTCGTCGCCGATGCGCACCACCGGCTGGTAGAGGAGCTGGAACTGCTGCCGGTCGACCGCGTCGGCCAGCTCGCGCGCCAGCGTGTTGCGCCGGTCCGCCTCGCGCCGCATCGCCGCGTCGAACACCATGAAGCGGCCGCGCCCTCGCGACTTCGCCGCGTAGAGGGCAAGGTCGGCATTGCCCATCAACTGGCTGTAGGAGCCGCCGTGATCGGGCAGCACGGCGATGCCCATGCTGCAGCCGCAGGCGGCGCTTTCGCCGCTGTCGTCCGGCCCCGGCACGGCGATCGTCTGGGCAAGGCCGGCGGCATATTCGGCGATCGCCCCGTCGCGGGCGAGCGAGGGCTCGAGGATGGCGAACTCGTCGCCGCCGAGCCGGGCGACGGTCGCCTGCGGCCCCGCATGCGCGCGCATCCGCTGCGCCGTCTCGACCAGCAGCCGGTCGCCGCTGGAATGGCCGAACGTGTCGTTGACCAGCTTGAAATGGTCGAGGTCGAGCAGGAACAGCGTCGCCTCCTCGCCGGTCTCCTGCCAGCGGCGGAAAGCGTCGGCGACCCGCGTCTCGAACGTCGCCCGGTTGGCGAGCCCGGTCAGCGGATCGTGGCGGGCGAGATGGGCAAGCTCGCGGTTGACCCGCTCCATCTCGGTGATGTCGCGCGCCGTGCCGCGATAGCCGAGGAAGGTCCCGCCCGGGGCGAACACCGGATAGCCGCTGACCAGGGTGAAGCGTTCCCTGCCGTTGCTGAGCCAGCGGAACCGCACGTCGCGAAACGGCTGGCGCGCCTCCAGCAGCGCGCGGTGCCGCTGCCAGAACTCGTGGCTCTCGCCCGCGCCGCTGGGGGCCTCCCAGCGGGTCTTGCCGACGAAGTCGGCGGGATCGACCCCGTTGTCCTCGGCGCTGCAGGACAGATAGGTGAAGCGCAGCTCCGCATCCTGCTCCCAGATCCAGTCGGAGGTGATGTCGAGATAGCTGGAGAAGCGGGCATCGCGCCGGCGCCCCTCGAGAATGCGCACGGTAAGCGCGGTGAGGTCGCGCAGGCTGGCGAACTCGTCCTCGCTGAGCCCGTGCGGGCGGACCTTGTCGTCGATGACGCAGAGCGTGCCGATGGGAAGGCCGGTGTCGAGGTGGATCGGAAAGCCGGCATAGAACCGGCTGCCGCCCTCGATCTCCACATAGGGAAAGTGGCGGAAACGCGGATCGGCGGTGAGGTCCGGAACGATCAGCGGCGCGTCGGCGCGATAGGCGACGCCGCAGACGGTCTGGGAGGCCGGCAGGCGGACCGTGTCGCTGCCGACACGGGCGAGCACGAACAGGTCGGCGTCGTGGATGAAGGTGACGAAGGATTTGCCGCAGTCGGCGATGCGGGCGGCGAGGCGGACGATCTCGTCCAGCGCGGGATCAAGCGAATGACCCACCAGATGCAGGCTGGCGATCTCCCTGTGCAGGTGATCGACCTGCTGCCGTCCTGCTTCTGTGCCGGACGCTTCGCCCGTGGCATTCCCGCGTTCGACGTGCATGCGGTTGTCCCCTCGATTCCGCAGGCATAGCCTATGTGACTTTACGCAGCGTTAAAAGCCGAGGGCGCGCCGTCCCGCCGAAAGATGCCCCCGCATCGGCGGTCAAGCATCCCCATTTTTGACGGGTCGGCAAGTGCGGGCTGCGGCATCCGGCCTCAGATGGTGGAAAGCTTATGGATTTCCGCGCGGATGTCGGCAAGGCCGGCCGATTTTTCCGAGGAAGTGACGATGATCCGCGGATGCGCGGCCGGACGCTTGCGGATCTTCTCCGCCGTCTCCTCCTCGACCCGCCGCGCCTGGCCGGGCTTGATCTTGTCGATCTTGGTCAGCACCACCTGATAGCTGACCGCGGCCCGGTCGAGCAGGGTCATCACCTCCAGGTCGTTCTCCTTCAGCCCGTGGCGACTGTCGATCAGCACGAAGACGCGGCGCAGCCTTGCTCGCCCCTGCAGATAGGTGAAGACCAGACTGGTCCAGGCATCGACCAGCGACTTGGGCGCCTGCGCATAGCCGTAGCCGGGCATGTCGACCAGCGTCACCGCGCTTTCGGGCGCGGTGAAGAAGTTGAGCATCTGGGTGCGGCCGGGAGTGTTGGAGGTGCGCGCCAGCCCGTTGACGCCGGTGATGGCGTTGATCAGGCTGGACTTGCCGACATTGGAGCGGCCGGCGAAGGCGATCTCGATGTCGCCTTCCGGCGGCAGTTGCTCAAGCTGCGCGACGCTGGTGACGAAGGCCCAGGGACGGCGGAACAGCAGGCGGCCGGCCTCGATGTCCTCCGGCGTGTGGGGACTGTCTGCGTCGGCGCGGTCGTCCGGCTGGCTCATGGGGCGTCTGTCTCGGCTTTCGACTGGGGCCCACTACCTAGACGGCCTGCTCCAGCTTGTCGAGGTCCGCGCCGCGGATCGCGGCGAGATTCCGGGCGATCTTCTCCGCCGGCCAGTCCCACCAGGCAAGCGCGAGCAGCCGCTCGATCACCTCCTCGGCAAAGCGCAGGCGGACGATGCGCCCCGGATTGCCGACGACGACCGCATAGGGCGGCACGTCGGCGGAAACGACGGCGCCGGCGCCGATCACCGCCCCGTCGCAGATCGTCACGCCGGGCAGGATCACCGCCTCGCGGCCGATCCACACGTCGTTGCCGACCAGCGTGTCGCCGCGATGGCTGCGGCCGAGCTCGGCCATATCGAAGTCCTCGTCCCAGCCTTCGCCGAAGATCGCGAAGGGATAGGTGGAGAAGCCGTGCATCGGATGGCTGGCGCCGTTCATGATGAAGCGGACGCCGGTGGCCAGCGCGCAGAAGCGGCCGATCACCAGCCGGTCGCCGATGAAGTCGAAATGATAGAGGACGTTGCGGGTCTCGAACTCCGCCGCGTGGTCCTCGTCGTGGTAATAGGTGTAGTCGCCGACCTGGATGGTCGGGCGGGTGATCACCGTGTTGAGGAACACGGTATGCGGTTCCCCGCGAAGGGGATGGCGCGTGCGCGGGTCGGGACCCTGCATGGGATGTCTCCGGGATGAACTCAGGAAGCGCTTGAACCGGAACGCGCGGCCGGCCCGCCTGGGGGCCCGTGCCGCGTCCCGTCACTGTCCGGGCGCGGGGCAGCCGCCTTGCAGCCACCGCTCGCGCCATCTTCAGGCGATCCTGTTCATCGGCCCTCTCCCCGAATGGTTCTCTTTGCGAACTGATGCCGCTTTAATGGGGAGCCCCCGCCGCCCTTGCAACCCCCGGCCGGGCGGGAACAACGAAAATGGCCCCGGAGGGTTGCTCCGGGGCCACACTGTGAGTTTCGCGGGGGCCGCCGACGTCGGGCGCTTATTTCGCCTTCGGCTTGTCGGCCGGCTCGTCCTTCTTGCGGGCGAAGGTGCCGCGCAGATTGTCCCAGAGCTCCACCTTGACGCCCTGCCGGCTCATGATGACCCACTGCTGGGCGATCGACAGGGAGTTGTTCCAGGCCCAGTAGATCACCAGACCGGCCGGGAACGAGGCCAGCATGAAGGTGAACAGCACCGGCATCCAGGTGAAGATCATCTGCTGGGTCGGGTCCGGCGGGGCCGGGTTCATCTTCATCTGGACGAACATGGTGATGCCCATGATCAGCGGCCAGATGCCGAGCATCAGCAGTTGCGGCGGGTCCCAGGGGATCAGGCCGAACAGGTTGAACAGCGAGGTCGGATCGGGCGCCGACAGGTCCTGGATCCAGCCGAAGAACGGCGCGTGCCGCATCTCGATGGTGACGAACAGCACCTTGTAGAGCGCGAAGAAGACCGGGATCTGCACCAGCACCGGCAGACAGCCGGCGAGCGGGTTGATCTTCTCCTTCTTGTACAGCTCCATCAAGGCCTGCTGCTGCTTCTGCTTGTCGTCCTTGTAGCGGTCGCGGATCTCGACCATCTGCGGCTGCACGAGCTTCATCTTGCTCATGGAGACGTAGGACTTGTTGGCAAGCGGGAAGAAGATCAGCTTGATGATGACGGTCACCAGGAGGATCGCCACGCCGAAATTGCCGACCAGGTTGAACAGGTAGTCGATGACGTAGAACAGCGGCTTGGTGAGGAAGTAGAACCAGCCCCAGTCGATCAGCAGCTCGAACTGCTTGATGCCGAGGTTCTCCTCATAGGCGTCGAGCTTGGCCGTCTCCTTGGCGCCGGCGAACAGCCGGGTTGTGGCGCTCGCCGTCGCGCCCGGCTCGACGCGCAGCGCCTCGCCGAGGAAGTCGGCCTGGAAGTTGTCCGTCGCCCGCGTGTAGGAGAACTGCGGCTGGAAGGTGCCCTCGCCGGTGGGGACGAGCGCCGCCGCCCAATACTTGTCGGTGATGCCGAGCCAGCCCTGGTTGACCGCGGCCGGACGGATGCGGCCGCTGTCCTGCAGGTCGTCATAGTCGATCTCCGACAGGCCGGCATCGCCGAACACGCCGATCAGACCCTCGTGCAGGATGTAGAAGCCTTCCGTATGCGGCGTGCCGTTGCGCACGATCATGCCGTAGGGATAGACCTGCACGGCCGCGCCGCTCTCGTTGCGCACCCGCTGCTCGACCGTGAACATGTAGTCCGGGTCGATCGAGACGACGCGCTCGAAGACAAGCCCCTCGCCATTGTCGAAGGTGAGGGTGACCGGGGTCTGCGGCGTCAGCCTTGCCCCCTCCGGCGCCTGCCACACCGTGGTGGCGTCGGGCAGGCGGATCGAGGCGCCCGGATCGGCGGTGACGCCGAAATCGGCGTAATAGGGCGCGGGCGCGCCCTTGGGCGAGAACAGCACGATCGTCGGGCTGTTCGGCTTCACCGTCTCGCGGTAGTCCTTCAGGCGGATGTCGTCGATGCGCGCGCCGACGAGATTGATCGAGCCGGCGACGCGCGGCGTGTCGATGACGACGCGCGAGGTGGCGGCCACCGCCTGTTCGCGGGTCATCGCCGCGGTCGCGGGGGCGGTGCTGCCCGGAACGCTGGCACCAACGCCGGCTCCAACGCCGGCACCGTCCTGTCCCGGCGTCGGGACGATGCCGGGCGCCTGCGGGGCCGGGGTTCCGTTGGCCGATACCTGTTCGCTCTGGGTGGCCTGCTGCTGCTGCGCCAGCTCCCGCTGGCGCTCGAGCTGCGGCTGGGCAATGAAATACTGCCAGCCGAGCAGGACGATCAGCGACAGGACGATAGCCAGGATCGTGTTACGGTTGTCGGCCATTGTCGGCGTTCACCCTTCGTTATTCGCTGGACGTTGTCTGTTACGGTCGCCGCCGCCCTTGCGGTGGCGCGGCCGCGATACGTCGCCGCCCGACAGCGGCGTGCGGGCAAGGCACTGCCCGATCTCCCGGACCAGCTCGTCGAACGGGGCGCACAAGGCTCCGCGCCGGCCGACCAGAACATAGTCGACCTGCTGGCGGGCCTGACCTGCGGCGGCACGCAAGGCGGCACGGAAACGCCGGCGGATGCGATTGCGCTCCACCGCGTTGCCGGTCTTCTTGGTGACCGTGTAGCCGATGCGCGGGCCGGCCTCGCTGGCGGCGGCCTGCATGACAAAAGCACGCCGAGAGGTCCGGCCGCCCTTTGCGACGGCCAGGAACTCGGCGCGCTTCTTCAGCGTCGGCACTGTTGAGCTCGGCGGGGGCTGGATCACCGAAACGACTCCTTCGCCCGCCCGTCCGGCCCGCGTTAAGCGCTCAGCCGCTTGCGGCCCTTGGCGCGGCGGCGGGCGAGAACCTGGCGGCCGTTCTTCGTGGCCATCCGGCTGCGGAAGCCGTGGCGGCGCTTGCGGACGAGGCGGCTCGGCTGATAGGTGCGCTTCATTGTCTTCTTTTCCGCGCGCTGAGGGGCGCGCGGCCCTGGTTGTCGAATTTTCTGGTGGTCGATCCCCGCCGGCCCGGGTCGTCAAGACCGGTCAGACAGGGATGTCGTGGGCGCCCGCATAAGTCAGCCGACCCGATTGCCGGGCTTATACGGGCCGGGGCGCGCGAAGTCAACGACAAGCGCGGTGTCGCGGCGGGGTGCGATCCACCACTTTCGCCGCGCTTTCGCCGGGCGGTGCGGCGGGGGGCGAGACCGGCCGGAAGGCGCGCTCACGCCGGGCTCACGCGGGCCGGCCGGCGTTTCACTTCCCGGTGAGAGCGACGATTCCCGCTTTCGTGCCCGCCGCTTGGCGCTAGGGTCGGAACGACCAGTGTGGTCAAATGCGGTCAACCCGGCAGGCCCGCCCCAGGGTCGGGGCGGGAACCCGCGCCGCCGAAGGGAGAGGCCCCATGCAGGGCGACGACAGTACGGCGAGGGCAGGGCAGGCGGCGCGCCGTCCGGGCCTGCGCCGCTTCCTGCCGCTGGCGGCGATCCTGGCGGCGATGGCGCTCGGCTATGCCTTCGGCCTGCACCAGCACCTGAACCTGTCCGAGCTGATCCGCCGCCGCGCGGAGCTTGCCGGCCTTGTCGAGCAGAACCTGTGGCTGGCGGTTGCCGGCTTCGCCGCCGTCTATGTGGCGGCGGTGGCGCTGTCCTTTCCCGGCGCCGCGCTGCTGACCGTGCTCGGCGGCTTCCTGTTCGGCTGGGCGCTCGCCGGCACCCTTGTCGCCTTCGCCGCGACGCTCGGCGCCGGGCTGATCTTCCTGGCCGCCCGCATGTCGCTGGGCGAGGCGCTGGCGGCGCGGGCCGGGCCGTTCCTGTCGCGGCTGGCGGAGGGCTTTCGCGAGGACGCCTTCCACTATCTGCTGTTCCTGCGCCTTGCCCCGGTGTTTCCGTTCTGGCTGGTCAATGTCGCGCCGGCGGTCTTCGGCATGCGGCTGCGGCCCTATCTGCTCGCGACCTTCGTCGGCATCCTGCCGGGCACCTATGCCTATGCCTTTATCGGCGCCGGTCTCGACAGCATGATCGCGGCGCAGGAAGCGGCCTCGCCCGGCTGCGCGGCCGCCGGCACCTGCCGCATCGAGCTTTCCGCGCTGGCGACGCCGAAGCTGATGCTGGCCTTCGCCGCGCTGGGTCTTGTCGCGCTCATTCCCGTCGTCCTGAAGAAATGGCGTGGCCGCAGGCCGCCCGCCGCCTGATAATCCTCCCGCCGACGTCCCGCCGGCGCCCGCGTTTCACAAGAGGTTTCGCATGTCCCGCATCCTCACTCCCGACATCTGCGTCATCGGCGCCGGCAGCGGCGGCCTCTCCGTCGCGGCGGCAGCGGCCGCCTTCGGCGTCGACACGGTGCTGATCGAACAGGGCGAGATGGGCGGCGACTGCCTGAACTACGGCTGCGTGCCGTCCAAGGCGCTGATCGCCGCCGGCAAGGCCGCCTACCACGCCGGGCACGGCGCGGGGTTCGGCGTCAGCGTGCCGCGCGTCGATGTCGACTTCGCCGCCGTCAACGACCATCTCCGCGAGGTGATCGCCGGCATCGCCCCGCATGATTCGCAGGAGCGCTTCGAGGGGCTGGGCGTCACGGTGATCCGCGCGCCGGCGCGCTTCCAGGACCCCCGCACGGTGCTGGCCGGCGACGCGCAGGTCCGCGCCCGCCGCTTCGTCGTCGCCACCGGCTCCTCGCCCCTGGTGCCGCCGATCCCGGGCCTTGCCAGCGTGCCCTACCACACCAACGAGACGATCTTCACCCTGCGGACCTGCCCGGAGCATCTGCTGGTGATCGGCGGCGGGCCGATCGGCCTGGAACTGGCGCAGGCGCATCGCCGGCTCGGCGCGCGGGTCACCGTCATCGAGGCGGCGCGCGCGATGCCGCGCGAGGACCCCGAACTCGCCGCCATCGTGCTGGAGCGGCTGCGCGGCGAGGGGGTGGAGATCGTGGAAGGCGCCACCGTCACCGCGGTTTCCGGCACGGCCGGCGCGATCCGCCTGACCATCGCAGAAGGCGGGGGAGACGGCGCGGCGGCGCGCGAGATCGAGGGCACGCATCTGCTGCTGGCGGCCGGCCGCAAGGCCAATGTCGAGGGGCTGGGGCTGGAGGAGGCGGGCATCGCCTTCGACCGGCGCGGCATCACCGTGGGGGCGGACCTGCGCAGCTCCAACCGCCGGGTCTATGCCATCGGCGATGTCGCCGGCGGACCGCAATTCACCCATGTCGCCGGCTATCATGCCGGCATTGTCATCCGGGCGCTGCTGTTCCGCCTGCCGGCGAAGGAGGACCGCGACATCCTCCCGCGCGTCACCTTCACCGACCCGGAGATCGGCCATGTCGGCCTCAGCGCCGACGAGGCGCGCAGCCGCTTCGGCGCCAACCGGGTGCGGGTGCTGGAGGCGGCCTTTGCCGGCAACGACCGGGCGCGGGCGGAGCGGCGCGCCGACGGGCTGGTGCGGCTCGTCGCCGGGCGCGGCGGGCGCATCCTCGGGGCCAGCGTCGTCGGGGCGGGCGCGGGCGAGATGACCAACCTGCTGTCGCTCATCGTCGCCCGCAAGCTCACCTTGCGCGATCTTGCCGGTTTCGTCTCTCCTTATCCCTCCCTTGCGGAAGCGGTTCGCCGCGCGGCGATTTCCTATTATGCTGACAGCGCGCGCAACCCGTGGATTCGCCGCGCCGTCCGCGTCCTCGCCCGTTTCGGCTGAGGCGGGAGGCGGAACGGGCTCTGCGCCGGCAAACGGGGCAGAGCGTTCCGGACCGTTCGGCGGGCAGGCCGCGCGGCACAGCAGCGACAGGGTGGCCATTGAGCGCGCCGCATCATGACGAGACGTCCCGCAGGGACGCTGCGACAGAGGCTGCCGCCGCGCGGCCGGGGCGCCGCCGCCGCAGCGGCCTGTCCGGCAAGCTGCTGATCCTCACCGTGATCTTCGTGATGATCAGCGAAGTGCTGATCTTCGTGCCGTCGATCGCCAATTTCCGCAATACCTGGCTCACCGACAAGCTGACCATCGCCGGCGTCGCCGCCAGCGTGCTGGTGGAGACCGACACGGTGTCGCCGGCGGTGCAGGCGGAGCTGCTGCGCGCCACCGGGGCGCTGGCCGTCGCGCTCGACGAGGGCGAGCGCCGCCGCCTGATCGCCATGGTCGAGACGCCCGGCGAGATCGGCCGCACGGTCGACATGGGCAAGGCCGATGCGATGACCTCGGTGATGGAGAGCTTCGCCATCCTGCTGTCCTCGGGCGAGGGGCGGATGCGCGTCATCGGGCCGACCCAGATGGGCATCGGCGGGCGGGTCGACATCGTCATGCCGGAGGCGCGGCTGCGCAACGCGATGCTGGCCTTCTCGGTGCGCATCCTGGCGCTGTCGCTGGTGATCTCGGCGATCACCGCGACGCTGGTCTATCTGTCGCTGCGCTGGCTCCTGGTGCGCCCGATCCGCCGGCTGACCAGCTCGATGCTGGAGTTTCAGGCCGCGCCCGACGATCCCGGCCGGATCATCGTTCCCTCGGGCCGGCAGGACGAGCTGGGCGATGCCGAGCGCTGCTTCGCGCAGATGCAGACGACCCTGCGCGCGACGCTGGAGCAGCGCCGGCAACTGGCGACCCTCGGCCTTGCCGTGTCGAAGATCAACCACGACCTGCGCAACCTGCTGGCCTCGGCGCAGCTCTTTTCCGAGCGCCTGGAGCAGGTCGCCGACCCGACGGTGCAGCGGCTGGCGCCGAAGATCATCGCCACGCTCGACCGCGCCGTCGACTACACCAGCTCGGTGCTGGCCTATGGCAGCGCCCGCGAGGCGCCGCTGCGCCGCCGCCTGGTGCGGCTCGACCTGGTGGTGCGCGATGTCGGCGAGGTGCTCGGCCTCACGGCCGACGGGCCGATCGCCTTCGAGAACCGGGTGGCGGAGGGAACCGAGATCGAGGCCGATCCCGAGCAGGTGTTCCGCGTGCTGATGAACCTGTGCCGCAACGCGGTGCAGGCGCTGCGGCAGGGCGGTTCGGACACGCTGGTGTGCCGGATCGTCGTCGAGGCGGAGCAGCGGGGGGCAGACCTGATGGTGCGGGTGCGCGACACCGGGCCGGGCGTGCCGCCGGCCCTGCGCGACAAGCTGTTCCGCCCGTTCCAGTCGGCGGCCGGGCGCGGCGGCTCCGGCCTTGGGCTGGCGATCGCCGCCGAGCTGGTCGGCGCCCATGGCGGCGAGATCCGCCTGCTGGAGCGGATGGGGCCCGGCGCGGTGTTCGAGATCCGCCTGCCGCGCGCCGCGCCGGCGGCCGGCGCTGGAATGGAAGAGGGGACAGGAGAAGGCGCGGGCGAGAGGGCCGGAGACGGGACAGGCGAGGGCGCGCAAGAGGGGGCGCAACAGGGGGCGCAAGAGGGGGCGGGCGGGGCCGATCCGCGGACCCGTGCCGCCCCGGCCGAGCGGCGCGGCTGAGCCGGTTTCGGCAGCTTATCAACAGGTTGCGGGCCTTGGTGAAAAAGTGCGAGAAAATCGCGCGCCCTCGCTTGCAATCGGCGTGGGACCAGAGTAGAGGTAGCGCCCTGTCCGGAGGCGATGCCCCGGACGGACCGCCTCGCCTCGTGCCCGTTGGCCCTGCGCCTTGAGCATGACGGCATGATGGCCAAAGCACCGGTAGCTCAGCTGGATAGAGCACCAGACTACGAATCTGGGGGTCGGGAGTTCGAATCTTCCCCGGTGCGCCATTTCAGTACAGAACTATGAACGCCGAACGCCGCCGATTGCCCGCTTGAAGCAGCGACGAGCGTTCGCAGCAGTTCCGACTTCGATCCCATGATGCGGACCTCTTTGTCGGCAACCTCGACACGCTGCGCCAAGGCGCGCAGGTGATCGCGGCGATAGCCACCATTTTCCAGCTGCAGCCGTTCGCGGGCGGAGCGGGCGAAAGCCGTTAGCATGTCGGGGCTGATCGCCTGGTTGCCGACATTATCGAGCGCAACCTGTATGCGCTCGGCGTTGATCTTGGCCTGTTCCCGTATCGCCTTGAGCCCGGTGATACGCTCCTTGAGGCCCGAATCGTCTAGATCGGCCACCCCGTTTTCGATGGCGTCATAGAGCCGGTTGAGCCGCTGGTCGGTTTCCGTGATTCGCCTGTTTAACTCGACAAGGTGCTCGCGCCGCCGTTCGGTGCGCTCTTCCCGGCGGTCGATGACGCTGGCGAGGATGGTCTCCAGTCGCGAGGGCTGAAGCAGGCGATCCGCAATATGATCGACGACAAGATGGTCCAACTTGTCCATCGGGATCGTGCGGCCCTTGCAGCCAGTCTTTCCCTGCCGCGCCTTGGTCGAACACGTGTAGTAGCGGTAGGTCGCGCCAGTGCTGCCCCGTCCGGTGCGGAGCGTCATCGCGCCTCCGCATTTGGCGCAGAAGCAGATGCCGGTAAGCAAGGTGGGGCCGCTGGAGATACGCGCCGGCGTCACCATCGGGTTACGGGTTTTGAGGCGGGCTTGCACCGCGTCGAACGTCTCGCGGTCGATCAGCGGCGGCACTGCCATGATGGCAACCTCGTTCTCCGGCTTCTTCTCTCGGTCCTTGTGCGAGCGCGTGTTGAACCTGTGCTCGCCGATATAGGTGGTGCGGGTCAGGATGGCGTGGATTTGCGCCAGCCCCCAGCGCCCGCCGTCGCGCGTGAAGAAACGGCGCTCGTTGAGATAGGTGGCGATAGCCTTGACGCCCATCGCGCCGGACGTGCCGTCACCTTCAAGGAACAGGCGATAGATCAGCCGCACGGTGTCGGCGTGGAGGGGGTCGATCTCCAGCTTCTTCTTGACCTTCGATCCGCGCTGCTCGGCTGCGACAATGCGGTAGCCGATGGGTGGCCGCGCGCCGTTCCAGAAGCCTTGCCGGGCGTTCTCGTTCATGGCGCGCAGGACGTGCTTGGCGTTCTCCTTCGACTGGTACTCGTCGAACAGCGCCATGATCTGCCGCATCATCTGGTGCATGGGATCGTCGCCCATCTCCTGCGTGATGGAGACGAGCTTGACGCCGTTCTTCGCCAGCTTCCTGACATAGAACTCCATTTCGAAGTGATCGCGGAAGAAGCGGCTGAACGAGTGGACGACGAGGACATCAAAGGGTGCGGGCTTGGACGACACGTCAGGGCGCGGAATCTGAATCTCAGGGAACTGGACAAGATCTCCCCAGACCAGCGGATTCTGGCCGCCGGATTCGAGACGGTAGCCGGCGTGCCCGGCGGTGTGACCCGGAAGAGGAACCGCCGTCATGCCGGCAAACACCTCGCCGGCATCGAAGGTGCGCAGCGGCTCGCGATAGCCGTCGAACGCCTGGCGTGCCGCGAGGAAGTTGCCACGGGCACGCTCGGGCGCCCGGCTCAGATTGCCGTCATCTTCCCAGAACACGACTTCCCGATGGTGGGCGACAAGCTCGGCATTCGGAAAGACGGCTTCCCCTGATGCGTTCATCACACCTCCGACATGATCGGGATGGGCATGCGTCAATAGGATTGGTCGATTTCCGAATGATGAATGCCAGCGAGTAGCAGATTGGCAGTTAATCGACCGCCCATTGCTTGAAACCTCCCGCACTTGCGTCGATCAGGATCGTGCGACCGCCTCCGCGCACCAGATAGTGGTTGATATGGATCGAGGTATGATCCGTTATTCCTGCATGCGAGAAGCTTCGGCCGGATCGATATTCGCGAGGGAATCTACACTGGCGTGGAGATAGCCATCACTGACGGCGGTGATCGTGAAGTCACCGACCGGCTGACTGGGTAACGCAAGATGAGACATGGTTCTTCTCCAGGCGTCAGCTCAATTTCGTGCGTGGATGCTCGACGCGTCATAGCCAAAGCAGCGAATGCGCGCCGTGAGGCCGATCTTGCGCCTTATGGCTTCGTCCAGTCCCTCCATGAACCGTTCCATGACCGGCAGCGTCCGAAATGGCTCAAGGCGATATTGGATTTCAGCGAAAGCCGGGTGCCCTCGACCGTGCCAAACAGCGACATAGATGATGTGCACGTTCGGCAATGCGGCCTGAAGAATACCTTCGCAAAGTTCTGTGCATTGCTCCGTGAGGCCTGCGAGAGCTTCGTCCGGTGGCATCCTGTCTGCGGGAATATAGATCGTGACATTCGGCATCAGTGTTACCGCGCCTTCCTGACAGTGACGTTACCGCCATTCGCCAACTGCGCCGTCATCGGCGCATAGACATGGGTGCCGTCCGGCAGATGCTTGATGTCAAGTCCCTTGCCGCGCTCCACCTTGGCGAGCCAGCGCTGCTCAGGGAACTTCTCCATAGCAACCGCCTGCATCGCATACGGGGTGAGACCAAGCCGGATCAGAGGCTCGGGACCTGTTGCGCTCAACGCAATATATTCGCCCTCACCAATGGCCGGCGCTCGCTCGATGCCCTCGTAGAGGTTCCGGTGCCAGTCGGTGATGTACTGTTGCCAGCGTGCAAAATTGCCGCCGCCCTTCTGGCGGTATTCCTCACCCGCCAGAATATCGAGGCCATCAATCGAATGAAGGGCTAGATAAACAGGGCAACCACGGGTCAAAGCCTTGAAACGTTGCGAAGTATGAAAACCGCTCACGGAAATAAGGGCTGGCAGCTTGTCCAGGCTGTAGAAGTCGTTCCATTCCGCTTCGCTGCCGGGATCGGCAAAGCTGCATTCTACCGTATAGATCATTGCACCGCCTTCGACCGAAAGCACGGAGCTTCAGGCCATCTATCGTTGATATTTTCTCATGATAGACTGGCAATCTTGATCTATATATCGACAACGGGTCATGTTTCAGTGATCTAATGTCAAGGTGGCGGCGGATCGAACGCCGACCCGTCCTGTCAGGAACCATCATGCGCCGCAAGATTCCCAGCAATTCCGCACTCATGGCATTCGAGGCGTCCGCTCGTCATGGCAGTTTCGCGCGCGCGGCCGACGAACTGGCCCTGACCGAAGGGGCGATCAGCCGCCAGATCGGCCGGTTGGAAGCGTTCCTTGGCATCACGTTGTTCGAGCGGGTTGGCAATCGTGTCCGGCTCTTGCCGAATGGAGAGCGTTATGCCGTTCAGGTTCGCGAGTCACTCGACCGGCTGGAGCGTGACAGCCAATATCTGATGGGGCAGCCCAGCGATGGCGCGAGCCTCGACATCGCCACCATCCCGACCTTTGCCGCGCGCTGGCTTATTCCCCGGTTGGCGCGGTTTCGTGAAATGCACCCAAATACCACCGTGCATCTTACTGAGCGGATGGAGCCCTTTGTGCTTGCCGGTAGCGGCTTCGATGCTGCGATTCATTTCGAGCATCCTGCCTGGACGGGAATGAGAACGCACCGCCTGTTGCATGAGACGTTGGTACCTGTTTGCCATCCGGCGCTTCTCGATGGAGGTGAAGGAGCGGTATCCTTGGATGAACTGCCTCGCCTTCATCGACGCCAGAACCCGGACGCCTGGCAACGCTATGCGCAGGAAACCGGGGTCGCGCTGACCCATCCAGCGGTTGGAGCCCGTTATGATCTTCACTCCATGCAAATCGAAGCCGCGTTAGCCGGCCTCGGCGTTGCACTCGTACCGCGCCTCTATGTCGAAACCGAATTGGCGGAAGGTCGCTTGGTCGCGCCCTGGCCCGATGGCATATCGATCGCCAAAACCTTCTGCCTCATCTTGCCGGAGCCGATACGATTGAGCGAAGGACCTATCCAGATGTTCGCGAACTGGTTGATCAAGGAAGCACGCCATCATAGTCCAAACTTCGATTGACACGGGGCAGCCGAATACTTCTAAGATTCGAAACATGCTTAAGGGAGGCTATAGCGTAGACATAGTTCTCGTCTTCACCCGGTGCGGTGCGCCATTTTCCAAATACTCAGATCTCCCGTTTGTCCGGCGTCGGCGCTACCGCTGCGGGGTCGTGCGTGACGTGCCGCGTGTTGTTCGCCGCCCGGCAGCTCTCCTCTTGCCAACGGCATGTGACGATGCTCAGCCGGCGAAGGCGACCCAGCCGCGAAACGAAAAGGCGGCATAGAACAGCGCCGGCGCGCAGAAGCCGGCTTCCCGCAAAAGCGCTTCCTCTTCGGCCGGGGTGAGCAGCGGCAGGCGTTCGGCCATGGCGCGCGCCGAAGCAAGGCCCTGCGCCGGATCGCGGCCGCCCCGCCCGGCGAACGCGACCGAGCGGGCCAGCCAGCGCTCCGCCTCGCCGTCCGGCGAGGCGTGATGCGCCGTGACGAGCGCGGCGCCCGGCGCCAGGCGGCGGCGGATTTCCCGCAAGCTGTGCAGCCGCTCGGCCCTGTCCAGAAAGTGCAGCACCAGCAGGCATGTCGCGCCGCCGAACGGACCGATAGGCGCGTCGTCGACGGTGCCCTCGAGAAGCGCGATCCGGCCGGCATGGGCGGCGGTCGTGCGCCGCGCGATGTCGAGCATCGCCGGGGAGGGATCGACGCCGGTGAACCGCCAGCCGGGCCGCGCCTCAGCCATCGCCTGCAGTTCCAGCCCGCCGCCGGCACCGACCACGAGGATGTCGGCGGTGCGTCCTGCGCGCTCGCCGAGAAGAACCGTCGTCATCCGGTGCAGGTCGGCCAGTCCCGGCACCCTGGCCGGGGTGTCCTGCGTGTAGGACGCAACGGCCGCCGGATCCTTGAACGGTGCGGGTGCGGTGCTCACGACGCGGCCCCGAAGACCAGAGAACGGTGCATCGCCAGGGCCGCCATGACGCCATCGGCGCAGGCGAAGGTGACATTGTGCGCCATGCGGGTGATGTCGCCGGCGGCGAACACGTTCGCCGCGCTGGTCATCCGCATCTCGTCCACCTTGATCGCCGGCCCGAGCGGTCCGGCCTCGATCGCGCAGCCGAGCTGTTCGGCCACGGCGCTGTTGAGGCGGTTGCGCGGGGCGATGAACAGCGCTTCGAGCGGACAGGCCCGCCCGTCGGCCAGATGGATATGCGACAGGTTCCGGCCTTCGCCGGTCAGGCGGTCGACGGCGGCAGGCTCGATCCGGACGCCGCGCCGGGCAAGCGCGTCGCGATGCTCCGTCTCCAGGTCGCCGCCGTCCAGATAGAGTGTGGTCGGCCCCCAGTCGCTGATCATCATCGCCTGATGATGCGAGAGCGGCGAGGTTTTCAGCACGCCGAGCGGCCGGCCGCTGAATTCGTAGCCGTGACAATAGGGGCAATGCAGGACGGATATGCCCCAGCGCTCCGCCAGCCCCGGCGTTTCCGGCATCTCGTCGGAAATGCCGAAGGCCAGAAGCAGGCGCTTGCCGGTGACGAGCGCGCCGCTGCGCAGCGCGACCGAGAACACGCCCTCGTCCCCGCGCGCTTCGACCGCCGTATCCGTGAGGAAACCGACGGTCGGATAGGCGGCGACCTGTCGGCGCATGGTCTGCAGCATGGCCTGCGGATCGCTGCCGTCCTGGGCGAAGAAGCCGTGGGAGGTGGCGGCGAAGCGGTTGCGCGGCGCGCCCGCATCCACGACGCATACGCTTCTGCGCGCGCGCGCCAGATAAAGGGCTGCGGACAGTCCGGCAAAGCTGCCGCCGATGATGAGGGCGTCATGATGCATTGGATCGACTTCGCTGGATCACACGCCCGCCAGTCTTCGGGGAAGGGCGTCTGCGCTGGACATGGGGCGGCTCGGAACGTATCAGTTGGAGATACATAACAGGAGGCAGCTCACGTATCAACATCTGTTACGTGAAATTCGCGGGCGGCCCGAGGGGCGCCCTGCTGCGCGCGCTGGAGCGGAAGAAGACATGAACAAGGACACGCGGCTGTCGGACGTGCTGCATGTGCTGCTGCATATGGGCCAGTTCCGCGAGCCGGTGACCTCCGATGTGCTGGCCAGAAGCATGGGTACGAACCCGGCGGTGTTTCGCAGGACGATGGCGGGCCTGCGGGACGCAGGCCACGTCACGTCGGGAAAGGGCCATGGCGGCGGATGGCAACTGGCACGGCCGCTCAGCGAAATCACCCTGCTCTCGGTCTATGAGGCGCTCGGGCGCCCGACGCTGTTCGCGATCGGCAATCGCAGCGACACTCCCGATTGCCTGGTGCAGAAGAACGTCAACGCCGCGCTGGCGGAGACGATGGTGCAGGCCGAGGCGCTGTTCCTTGCGCGTTTCGGCGAGGTGACGCTGGACACCCTGATGCCCGAGGCGCCGGTGCCGCTGACGGTGCATGGGGCCGGGCCGGGCTGAGCCCGGACGGCGGCGGCCGCGAGGCGCTCAGGTTCAGTTCGTGCCCTATGCCGACATTCCATGCCGGACGGGCTTCGATCTGAGCGGCGGCACCACGCCGATCCGCTGGAGATCCCAGTGCAGCAGAAGGAGCGCCCCCAGCCCCAGCACAGAGACGACCAGAGCCGCGCAAACCGCCCAGGTCATGGAATACGCGGCGGCGGCCCAGGCAAACAGGAACGGAGCGGCCGCCCCGAGCACACTCCGGATTGCCGCCAGTCGCCCCAGTCGAAGCCCCAGCCCCGATGCGCCGAAAAGAGCGACGGGAACCGCCCCGCGCACGATGCTCGACAGCCCCGCGCCAGCTCCAAGAATGGCGGCAAAGGCGAAGGCGATAAGCGAGGCAGGGCCAGGCAGAAGCAACAAGAGGACGGCGGCGAGGATCGCGCCGGCAGACAGGATCGCGACGAACAGCGGATGTCTGTTCCGCCAGACCGTCGCATCCACGACGCGGACGACAACCTGGGCGGGACCCATCACCATCGCCGCAACATAGGCGGCCTCTCCGAGGGTGAGGGACCGCAGGATCTCGACCAGATGCACAGTGACGGCCGATATCGCCATGCCCGTCAGCGCGAACCCCATCGCCAGTAGTTGAAACGCGCGCCGGGCGACGGCTTTGCCCATGACCGGCGCCGCGGATGGCTGCTGCGGGGATGCGGCGACCGGCGATGTCGGGGCGACTGCCACGGGCAACGCCCTCGTCCAGAAGTGCAGGGCGGCACAGAGGATGTGAGTCGCCGCAAAGAACAGATGCGCCCCGCGCCAGCCGATGGCATCGACAAGAAAGCCGCTGAGCGGCCAGTAGATCGTCGAGGCAAAGCCGGCGATAAGGGTCAGCCGTGTGATGGACTTTCGCGTGTCGTCCGGGCGTTTCTGCGCCAGCATTGCAAAGGCTGCATCATAAAGGACGGCAAAGCTGAGAATCTCGATCAGGATCGTCAGACCGCCAAAGACGTGGATGTTCGGGGAGAACGCCAGGAGCGTCAGCAGCAGCGCCATGCTGATGCTCCCGGCTGTCATGACCTGTGCCGCGCCGATCCGGTCCAGCCACCCGCCCAGCACAGGGGCCGCAAACCCGCCCAGAAGCAGTCCGATCGAGAAAAGGCCGAACAGCAACGGCTCGCCCACCTGAAACTCTCGTGCGACGGCGGGGGCAAGGATCGGAAATGCGTAATAGATCGATCCGTAGCCGATGATCTGCGTGACCCCGAGTGCGGCGACAAGCGGAGCGTTGCGGGGCAAAGTCACGCGCATCGGCGATATGCCTTCTTGACGCCAGCCGGTGTCCTGCCGAACGGCGCCGGGGTGCGAAAGGCCAGGCGGCATTGCCGCCTATGCCGCGATCCGGCCGTGTCGACCAAGCCCGCAAGGGCTGTGCAATAACCGCCATACATCCGGATGTGCCGTTTTGGAGAGAATTGAACGCCGCCGTTTCAGGCGGCATCCTCGGTAGGCTGGATGATCACCCCGCAACAGCATTCCGACGTCAGAAAGGCCAGCAGGCGCTCCATCGCCGGGTAATCGACGCGATTGAACACCTCACGTCCCTTTTTGTCCTGCACGACAAGCCCCGCATCAACCAGCGCCGACAAGTGATGCGCCAGTGTTGAAGGGGCGAGCCCGAGATGGTCGCCAATGTCGCTGACCCGCAGACCTGCCTCCCCCGCTTTCACCAAGAGGCGAAAGATCGAGAGGCGCGCATCGTGTCCAAGCGCGGCAAGTGCTCGAGCGTTGGGGCTGGTCAGTGTCATGGGCGGAACATAACTATAATACTAGTTTTGTCAATTCTTCTGACGAGAGTTGACGGCACGCCGCCCCGAGCGGGGACAAAACGGCGCCACATTGCTGACGACAATGGGCGGCTCTCGTTGCTCCTGGAGCCCGCTCGTCGAGACGGGTAGAAATGCAGGCCCGATCGAATGCCGCGCCAGATGACCTTCGCCAGGATCCGGGACGTGCTGCTCAGCCTGTCGCTGGTTCTGGCGGTCGCCCTTGCCTGGCCGTCGATGGGCAAGCTCCCGCCGCGCTCCGGGCCGGCCGGCCCGCACCCTCCGGCAAGCGTCGAGGCCGCCGCTGCGGAGGCTCCCGCCAGCAACGCCGCCGCCATCAGGTCTTCCCACGGGGCGGCGCACGATCACCACCGCATGTCGCCCGATTCTGCCCCCAACTCTGCGCCCGACGCGGCTCCCGACGCCGCTTCCGGCTCTGCGCCCGATTGCGCGCCCGACATGGGCTGCTGCGTCATGACCCAGTGCCATCCCGGCCTGGCGCTGGCCCTGCCCGAGATGCCGCGGACGGCCTCCTTGCGGGCGCATGAGCCGGGCCGTCCAACGGCCGCGGCCGGGATCGACCCGGCAATCCTGGTGCCGCCACCGCGCATCCTCCCTGTCTGATCGACCCTGAGACCAGTCAATCATTCAAGGAGATCTTGAGATGAACACATTGAAATTCGCGGCCGCTGCAATCTTCGCGGCGTCCCTGTCCACCCCGGCGCTCGCCCAGGACGAGGCAGCGTTCCAACTCCCCGAACAATGCACTGCGGGCAGCGCCATGGGCCATGCGGGCCATGGCGCCATGCAAGGTGGCGGCGCGTCGGGCATGATGGGCATGGAGGGCATGGACATGGCCGGCATGACCGAGTTCCAGCGCCAGAACATGGAGAAGATGGCGGTCACCATGCCGGCGATGATGGAGGGCATGATGCAGGGCGACCCGGATGTCGCCTTCGCCTGCGCCATGATCGCCCATCATCAGGGCGCTATCGACATGGCCCGGATCCAGCTCGAACACGGCAAGGACCCGTGGATCCGCGCCCTGTCCGAGCAGATCATCGAGGCGCAGGTCCAGGAAATCGCCGACATGACGCGCTGGCTGGCCGACAACGCCAGGTAGCGGACCGCGAGGTCGCCGAAACAGGGGCCGCGCGGCGCGGCTGCGTGGCCCCGCTCACAGCCACAGACCCACAAGGGCCGCAAGGCCCGTCATGGCCGAGGCCAGGGTCACCGGCAGCCCCAGCCGGAGGAAATCGGCGAAGCGATAGGCCCCGAGCCCCATGACGATCATGTTGCTGTGGTGGCCGAACGGGGTGAGGAAGTCGATCGAGACGCCGAGCGCGAGGGCCAGCAGGAAGGGCTCCGGCGGCAGGCCGGCCGCCTGGGCGATGCCGATCGCGATCGGGCCGAGCACGATGGCGGTCGAAGCGTTGTTGACGAACGGTGTGACGAGGACCGCAAGCAGCAGCACCGAGGCGATGAGAGGCAGGTCCGTCGAGGGCAGCGCCGACAGCAGCAGGTCCGCCAGCAGCCGAGCGGTTCCGGTGGTCTCGACCGCCTCGCCGAGCGGAATCATCGCGGCCAGCATGATCAGCACCGGCCAGGGCAGGTTGGCAAGCCCGTCGCGCAGGTTCAGCCAGTCGGCGAGCGCCAGCGCCAGAACGACGAGGCCGAAAGCGATCTGGGGTGCGACCGGGGCGAAGGCGGCAAGTGCCACGCCGCCGAGGAAGACGCAGAGCGGTCGCCAGTCGGGCGGGTCGGTCCGCACGCTTTCGGCAGCCTCCAGGGCGAGCATCTCGGTCTCCTCCAGCGCCTCGCGCAGCAGGTCGGGTTCCCCTTCCAGATAGAGCACGTCGCCGATCGAGAGCTGAAGATCGGCGAAGCCGCCTTCGATCCGGGGCGACTGCAGCGACGCGGCCCGCGTGACGATGCCTCTGGCGGCCAGCGCCTCGATGGTGGCGATGCGGGATCCGACCACGGTGCTCTCGGGCATCACCACCGCCTGCAACGAAACGCCGCCCGGCGGGCCCGCGCCGAGGTCGAGAGCGCCGTCGGCGCGAAGACGCGCCAGTCGGCTGTGGTCGATCCCGATCAGCAGCCTGTCGCCCGCCTCCAGCACCGCGACGCGCGGCAGGAACTGCCGCTTTCCCGCGCGGGTCACGGCATGGAGCTCGAACGGCAGACCGGCCGGCGAGGCCCCGACAAGCGGGGAGCCGGCCGGGACCACGCCTTCGGCGACGACGCTGCGGGAGGGCAGCGAGGGCGGGGCGGGCGTCGCCGCGCCGCCGCCGGTCACGGGCAGGATGCGCGGGGCGAGGAGACACAGGACGGCGATCCCGGCAAGCGCCGCCGGCAGGCCGGCAATGGCATAGCTGAAGAACGAAAAGCCCGTGCCGGTGGCCAGTGCGAGCTGCTGACTGACGATCAGATTGGCGGGCGTGCCGACGATCGAGCACACGCCGCCGAGCAGCGAGGCGAAGGCGATCGGCATCAGCACGAATTTCGGATTGAGATCGCTGGCGCGGCAGACACCGAAGGCGACCGGGATCATCAGGGCCAGCGCGCCGATATTGTTCATCACCACGGACAGGGCCGCGGTGAGGGCGCACAGGGTCGCCAGCAGCCCGGTCGGGCCGAGCTGCAAGGCGACGATCCGGGCGGACAGGCGCTCCAGAAGGCCGCTTCTCGACAGCACCTTCACCACCAGCAGGATCTCGACGACGGTGATGAAGGCCGGGTTGGCGAAGCCGGCAAAGGCGTCGGCCGGCCCGACAAGGCCGAACAGGACGCCGAGCGCGAGGCCGGTCAGCGCCACCACCTCCATCCGGAAGCGGTCGACCAGGAAGACGACGAGCATGCCGCACAACAGGACGACGAGAAGGAGCTGTTCGAGCGCGAGGAGGGGGCCGCCGTCCATCACGCCGGAGTCCTTTCTGGAGTCCTTTCTGGCGTCCTTTCTGGCGTCCTTGCCGGGGGTCTTGCTGGAGTCCTTGCCGGGGATTTTTCCGGGCGCGGCGCGCGGCGGTGCCGGAGCCCGGCGAGACCCGGCATCGCCTCAGACCGTCTCGGCGCATGCCTCCCGCCCGGCCTGTGCGTCGGCGAAGAGTTTCCAGCTTCTCGGGCGGAAGGCGATCCGGCTGCGCAGGGCGGCGGGATGATCGGCGGGAAGCTCGATTTCGACGATCCGGCGATCCCCGCCAACGGCCAGTTCCACCCGCCGCGTCGCCTCGACACGGCGGCTGGACACCACCACTCCGGCGATGCAGCCGCCGCAGCCCTCCACGAGTTCGACGTCGTGAGGCCGGAAGAACAGGTGCGCCGGGCCGTCCGGAACGTCGACGGCGGCAAGACCGAGGCTCCGGTCGTCGATCCAGACCCCGCCAGTGTCGACCCTGACCGGCAGTCGGCTCGATTCGCCGATGAAGCCGTAGACGAAAGGGGTAAGGGGCCTGTCATAGACGTCATCGGCCGATCCCACTTGCTCGATGGCCCCCTGGCTCATGACGACGACGCGGTCGGCAAGCTCCAGCGCCTCCTCCTGGTCGTGTGTGACGAAGACGGTGGTGTGGCCCGTGGTCTCGTGGATCTCGCGCAGCCAGCGCCGCAGATCGCGCCGCACCTGCGCATCAAGAGCACCGAACGGCTCGTCGAGCAAGAGCACCTTCGGCTCGATGGCGAGCGCCCTCGCCAGCGCCACCCGCTGGCGCTGGCCGCCGGACAACTGGCTGGGATAGCGGTTCTCCAGGCCCGGAAGCCGGACAAGCTCGAGCAGCTCCGACGCCCGCCGGCGGATCTGCGCCGCCGAGGGGCGCAGGCGGCGCGGCCGCACCTTGAGGCCGAAGCCGATGTTCTCGGCCACCGTCATGTGACGGAACAGCGCATAGTGCTGGAAGACGAAGCCGACATTGCGCTCCTGCACGGTCTTCTGCGAGGCGTCGTCCTCGCCGAAGAAGATCGCGCCGGAGGTGGGGAATTCGAGCCCGGCGATCAGGCGCAGAAGCGTCGTCTTGCCGGACCCGGACGGGCCGAGCAGGGCGATCAACTCGCCCGAGCGGATGTCGAGCGAGACGCCGTGCAGGGCGGGGAAACGGTCGAACTCCTTGCGGATGTTGCGGATGCTGAGTTCCATTGCGGTCTCCTCAATGCCCTCTGCCGGTGGCGGCGATCTGGTCGGCGTAGCGCCATTCCAGCCATGACTTGACGATGAGCGTGACCAGCGCCAGCCCGGCGAGCAGCGAGGCCAGCGAAAAGGCGGCGACCGAGGCATACTCGTTGTAGAACAGCTCGACCTGCAGCGGCATCGTCACGGTCTGGCCGCGCAGCTTGCCGGACAGCACCGCGACGGCGCCGAACTCTCCCATGGCGCGGGCATTGCACAGCAGCACGCCATAGAGCAGCGCCCACTTGACGTTGGGCAGGGTGACGAACAGGAAAGTCTGCCAGCCATTGGCGCCCAGCGACAGCGCCGCTTCCTCGTCGCCCGTCCCCTGATCCTCCATCAAGGGGATCAACTCGCGGGCGATGAAGGGAAAGGTGACGAGGATCGTCGCCAGCACGATGCCCGGCACCGCGAAGATGATGCGGATCCCGAAATTCTCCAGCAGGAAGCCGCCGATCAGGGAGTTGGAGCCGAGCAGCAGGATATAGACCAGACCGGCGACGACCGGCGAGATGGAGAACGGCAGGTCGATCAGCGACACCAGCAGGGTGCGGCCGGGAAAGCGGTGTTTGGCGATGGCCCAGGCCGCCGCGATGCCGAAGATCAGGTTGCACGGCACCGCGATCGCCGCCACCAGCAGCGTCAGCCGGATCGCCGCCAGGGCTTCGGGATTGCGGAAGGTCGCGAGATAGTCGCCGAGGCCCGACCGCAGGGCCTGGGTGAAGACGGTCGCCAGCGGCACCAGCAGGAACAGCGACAGGATGGCCACGACAACGGCGATCAGCGCGTATTGCACGGCGCGCGTCTCGGTCGTCGGCGAGGTGCGCGGCGACGGCGCCGCGGCGGAGCGCGTGGCGGGGAGGCGCCTGGCGGGGGGATGTTTGGCGGGGATGCGGGCGGCAGGGTCAGACACGGCCGAACCTCCGTCTGCTCCATGCCTGGATCAGGTTGATCAGCAGGAGAATGACAAACGAGGCCGTCATCATCACGGCGGCGATGGCGGCGGCGGCGGGGTAGTTGTACTCCTCGAGCCGGAACACGATCAGCAGGGGAAGGATCTCCGTCTGACGCGGCAGGTTGCCGGCGATGAAGATCACCGAGCCGTATTCCCCGACCGCCCGGGAGAAGGCCAGCGCGAACCCGGTCAGGATCGCCGGGACGAGGTTGGGAAGAAGCACCCTGACGATCGTCGTCAGCCGCGAGGCGCCGAGCGTTGCCGACGCCTCCTCGACCTCGCGATCGAAATCCTGCAGGACCGGCTGCACCGTGCGCACCACGAAAGGCAATCCGATGAAGATCAGCGCGATCAGGATGCCGAGGGGCGTATAGGCGATGCGGATGCCGAGCGGGGCGAACAGTTGGCCGATCAGGCCGGTCGGTGCGTAGATCGCGGTGAGGGAAATGCCGGCGACGGCCGTCGGCAGCGCGAACGGCAGGTCGACGATGGCATCGAGAACGCGGCGCCCGGGAAAGCTGTAGCGCGTCAGCACCCAGGCGACGAGCACCCCGATCACCACATTGACCAGCGCCGCAAGGGCGGATGTGCCGAAGCTGAGGCGCAGCGCCGCCTGGAACCTCGCCCCGGTGACGATGCGCTCGAAGGCGGCCCAGTCGAGCTGGAACGTGTGGATATAGATGCCGATCACCGGAACGATGACGATGATCGACAGGTAGAAGAGCGTGAAGCCGAACGTCAGCCCGAAGCCCGGAATGATGCTCGGCGCGCGAAAGTGTGTGACTGCCATCGGCCGCACGGTCCCTCGGAGTTGCCGGCAAGGACGGGGGCGCGGATCCGCGCCCCCGCCGGTGACGGACTGTCTCAGTTGTCCTGGTAGATCTGGTCGAAGACGCCGCCGTCGCCGAAATGCTCCTGCTGGGCGACGGCCCAGCCTCCGAACACCTCGTCGATGGTGATCAGCTCGAGATCGGGGAAGCGGGCGACATCCTTGGGATCGGCGTGCTCCGGATATTGCGGACGATAGTAGTTGGCCGCGATGATGCGCTGGGCCTGCGGCGTGTAGAGATACTCTAGATAGGCCGTCGCCAGTTCGCGCGTGCCGCGCCGGTCGACATTGGCGTCGATGACGGCGACCGGCGGTTCGGCGAGGATCGACAGCGACGGCACGACGATGTCGAAGGAGCCCGGCCCCAGTTCCTCCAACGCGAGGAAGGCCTCGTTCTCCCAGGCAAGCAGCACGTCGCCCAACCCCCGTTCCACGAAGGTGGTCGTGGCGCCCCGCGCGCCGCTGTCCAGCACCGGGACATTGGCATAGAGACGGCCGACGAAGTCGCGGGCGGCGGCATGGTCGCCGTCGGAGCGCTTCAGCGCGTAGCCATAGGCGGCGAGATAGTTCCAGCGCGCGCCACCCGAGGTCTTGGGATTGGGGGTGATGACCTCGACGTCGTCGCGCACGAGATCGTCCCAGTCGAGGATGGTCTTCGGATTGCCGGCGCGGACCAGGAAGACGATGGTCGACAGATAGGGCGAGGAATTGAGCGGCAGTCTCGCCTGCCAGCCGGGCTCGATGAGGCCGGCCTTCTCCACGGCGAGAATGTCGCCGGCCAGCGGCATGGTCAGCACATCCGCGGCAAGGCCGTCGATGACCGTGCGGGCCTGGGAGCCGGACCCGCCATGCGTGACGGTGATCTCCACCTTTTCGCCGGTCTTCTCCAGCCAATGGGCGACGAAGGCGGCGTTGAACGCCCGATAGAGTTCGCGCGTCGGATCGTAGGACACGTTGACCAGCGTCTGCTGGGCAAAGGCGATGCCGCTGACATGGACAGCCGCCGCAAGGACCGCCGAGAACAGCAGGGAGCGTCGAGAATGGATCATATCCGCCTCCGTTTTGATAAGTTCCAAAACTCTATCGATATTATAGTGTATTGAAATGCGCTCCTTTGCCAAATGGTTCCTGCGCAAGGGAACAGATTTTCAGCGATCCGGTCCCGGTGGGCATTTGAATTCGGCGTGGCGGCCGGCGGCCGTCAGAGCGACCCGCCCGAGCGCGAAACGCTCTGAAGACCGGCGCCGTCGAGGGGCAGGTCGTCGCCCTCGGCACGGAGGCTGTCGGCAATGGTCGTGCGGTCGAGCACCTCGCGGGTGGCGATGGCCACGCGCGCGAAGACGCGCCGGATCTCGCAGCTCTGCTCGCTGCCGCAGTCCTGGCAGCGGCGATAGGCCATACGCGACAGGCAGGGCAGCGGCGCGATCGGGCCGTCGATGATCCGCAGAACCTCGCCGAAGGTGATGTGTTCGGCGGGACGCAGGAGCAGATAGCCCCCCGCCTTGCCGCGCCGGCTGGCGACGATGCCATGATGCTTCAGATCGAGAAGGATCTGTTCGAGGAACTTCTTGGGAATGTTCTGCTGCTCGGCAATCTCCGAGATCATCCGGGTTTCCTCCGGCGACTCGACCCTGGCCAGGGCGACCAAGGCCCTCAATGCGTATTTCGCCTTCTGGGAAATCATCGTCTCGGTCTTTTCCTTACCCGTGCCGGGTGCCTGAAAGTGGCGCTCTGCCGGTGGCTCCACCTTGGTCATGGCGACCTCGGCGGTCAACGTCGTTGCGGGATCTGCCTCGGATTCCAACTGAGCCCCCGCTTCGGCCGTCCTCGGCCCGTCTTCCGAAAGATATCCAATTAACCCGACCTATGTGGTCGTGTAAATTCCCAACGCTCCTGACAGGCGTTTGGTGCGGCACCGTCCGCCTGCCTCCGTATCGCCTCCCTCCGCATCGCCGCTGCAGCCCTCCCGTTCCCCTCCCGCGGCCCTGCGCCGGCGAGATCGCCGTCCGGCGGCGACCTCGCGAAGATTTCCTATGGACGACACGGCGATCCCGCTTGCCTGGGCCCCGCTTGCCTGGCGATTGTCGAAGGCTGGGCCCGCGCCGCCGGAGTGGGTGATGCGCGGGGCAAGACTGGGCAAGACGGGGGCAGGGCGGACGATGAACGAGACGGGGCTGAAACGGGACGACGGCACGCGCGCGCCCTTGCGCATCCGCGCGGCGGGCGAAGCGGACATGCCGGCGGTTGAGGCGATCTATGCCCATCACGTGCTGCATGGTCTGGCGACCTTCGAGGAAGTGCCGCCGACGGCGGACGAGATGAACGCGCGGCGCCAGGCGGTGATCGCCGCCGGCCTGCCCTATCTCGTCGCCGAAAGCGAGGGACGGATCCTCGGCTATTGCTATGCGACCGCCTACCGGCCGCGCCCGGCCTACCGCCACACGGTCGAGGACTCGGTCTATGTCGCCGAGGGCCATGGCGGCCGCGGCATCGGCGGCGCGCTGCTCGGTGCGTTGATCGCCCGCTGCGAGGAAGGACCCTGGCGGCAGATGCTGGCGGTGATCGGCAACAGCGGCAACGAGGGCTCGATCGGGCTGCATCGCCGCTTCGGCTTCGAGACGGTCGGCACGCTGCGTTCGGTCGGCTTCAAGCTTGGCCGCTGGGTCGACACGGTGCTGATGCAGCGGCCGCTGGGAGAGGCGGACCGGACCCTGCCGGGAGGCTGAGGCGGCGCCGGCCGGCAGCGGCGCTGTCACGCGGCTGTCGCAGGAGAGGCGGATTGTCCCCGGCTGAGCGATTTGCGGAGCTGGAGGCGCCGGGATGTCACCGACTTCTTCCGCCTGGGACCGGGTCTATGCCGACCTGAAGGCGCGGATCGAGACCGGCACCTTCGGCTCCGGCAGCCGGATCCCCTCCCAGACGGACCTTTCCCAGAGCTACGGGGTGCCGCGCCATGTGGTCCGGCGCGCGATCGAGCGGCTGAAGCAGGACGGGCTGATCGGCAGTTGGCAGGGGCGCGGGGCCTATGTTCCGGCCCGCAAGCAGGTCTACAGGATCGACCGGCGAACCCGATTCGGCACCAACATGCGGGAGAACGGCTGCGACGTGCGCATCGAGATCCTGGTGTTGCGGCAACGCGGCCGCGCCTCCGCCGAGGTGGCGAAGATGCTGGCGGTGTCGCAGCGCGAGACGGTGCTGGTCAGCGAGATCCTGCATGTCGTCGACGAGGTGCCCACCACCATCGGCCGGCATTATTTCGACCCCAAGCGCTTTCCGGACATGCTCGACCTGATGTCGGCCTCGGCCTCCTCGCCGGCCGCCTTCAAGCGGCTCGGCATCGATCACTACACCCGGTCGGAGACGACGGTGAACACCAGGCTGCCGACGCCGTCGGAAGCGGTGACGCTGGACATCGCGCCGTCGCAGCCGGTGTTCGAACTGGTCGGCTGCAATGTCGACGAGCAGGGCAGCCCGATCGAGGTGACGGAGGCCATCGTGCGCGGCGACCGCATCCGCCTGCTGATCTGAGCGGCCGGTCTCGCCAAGCCCGCCACTTGGCATGAAGCTTCGATGTCAGGCACTGCCCCGGGCCGGTTGCGTCAACCGGCTGTCATGAACAGCCGCTTTGAGTGTCGCCGTCGCACGCACCGCCAGCCGCCAACGACCTCCCCATCCGTTGCGCCGGCCTGTCGGATGCGCCGTACCGTTTCACCCTCGACGGGAGCCCGAGATGCTCAAGCACATTGCAGTCGCCACCACGATCGCCCTGGCCATGGCCGGGGCCGCGGAAGCGAAGGTGACGATCACCTGCCTCACCACCGCCGGTCACCTGACCCGCCAGCACGAACCGCTGATGCAGCGCTTCAACGAGATGCAGAACGACATCGAAGTGGTCTACGCCGCGCCGGCCAAGGACTATTCCGACGTGCATCTGCGCCTGTTCCGCGGCTCCGCCACCAACACGCTGCCCGATTGCGCCTTCGAGGCGTTCAACCAGCTTCCCTCGCTCGCCCGGGCGCTCGACGCGCGCGGTCAGATCGCCGATCTCGGTGCGCTGATGGCCGGCGAGGCCGAAGGCTGGAAAGAGGCCAACTACACCGACAAGATGCTCGATCTCGGCCGCGTCGACGGCAAGCAGTACGGCATGCCGTTCAATGCCTCGGTCATCCAGTGGTACTACAATGCCGATCTGGTCCGTCAGGCCGGCGGCGATCCCGATGCCTTCCCGACCACCTGGGAAGGTGTGATCGAACTGGCCGGCAAGATCTCGGCCCTCGGCCCGGACATCGACGGCATGGCCTACTCCGTCGAGCAGTGGAGCGACGACTGGCCGTTCCAGGTGCTGATCCTGCAGCAGGGCGGCCGCATGCTCAACGAGGCCGGCGACACGGTCATGTTCAACCAGAACGACCATCACATCAACGCCATGAAGCTGGCGCGCAGCCTGGTCGAGGCCGGCGTCTACAACCCGGACGTCAACCAAGGCGACCAGTTGCGGCAGTTCACCGTGGGCAAGATGGGCATCTACGCCTCCTCGCCGGCCGGTGCCCGCACCACCGAGGAGCGGGTTGGCGGCGCGTTCGACCTGCGCAGCGCCGTCTTCACCCTGACCAACGAGGCGGAAGGGCTGCTGCCGTCCGGCGGCAACGCCGCCATCATCACCACGCAGGACCCGGAGAAGATCGCGGCGGCGTGGGAATACATCAAGTTCATCACCGGCCCGGAAGGCCAGGAGTTCGCCGCCAAGATCACCGGCTACCTGCCGACCAACCTCGGCGCGCTGGCTCCCGAGCGGCTGGGCGCCTATTACGAGGCCAATCCCTACTACGCGACGCCGTCCAACCAGTACCACCGCGCGGGCCCCTGGGCCGGCTATCCCGGCACCCAGTCCGAGAAGATCTGGCGTGACCAGAAGTCGGTGATCCGCGCCGTGATGCTGGGCGAGAAGACCCCGGAGGAGGGCGCCGCCGAACTGGTGTCGATCGCCGAGACCCTGATGAAGCGCTGACCGCGCCGCCCCTGGCGCAGGCGGCCCCCCGCCGCCTGCGCCATTCCGCCGTCGGTTCCAGGAGATCATCATGGCCAAGCTGAGCTTGAACGGGATTTGCAAGTCATTCGGGAAGACCGCCATCCTGAAGGACATTTCGCTCGACATCGAGGACGGCGAGTTCGTCTCGCTGGTCGGCCAGTCCGGTTGCGGCAAGTCGACCCTCTTGCGCGTCATCGCCGGGCTGGAGACGCCGGACAGCGGCGAGATCCGGATCGACGGCGCCCGCGTCAACGATGCGGCGCCCAAGCACCGCAACATCGCCATGGTGTTCCAGGACTACGCGCTCTACCCGCATATGAGCGTTGCCGAGAACATGGGCATGCCGCTGATCATGGCGCGCCTGCCGCTGCACGCACGCCTGCCGCTGCTGCGGCACCTGGCGCCCGCCCATGCGCGGGAGCGGCCCGGCATCCAGCGCGACGTCGCCGAAGTGGCGCGCAAGCTGCGCATCGAACACCTGCTCGACCGCCGGCCGGCCCAGCTTTCCGGCGGCCAGCGCCAGCGCGTGGCGCTGGGACGGGCGCTGGTGCGCGACCCGAAGATCTTCCTGATGGACGAGCCGCTGTCGAACCTCGACGCCAAGCTGCGCGTCCAGGTGCGGCGCGAGATTTCGGAACTGCATGCCAGCTCCGGCCTGACCTTCGTCTATGTCACCCATGACCAGGTCGAGGCGATGACCATGTCGAGCCGAGTGGCGCTGATGCAGGGCGGCACGATCCTGCAGATGGGCGCGCCGAACACGCTCTACGGCAACCCCGACACGGTGGATGTCGCCCGCTTCATCGGCAGCCCGGAGATCAATATCCTGCCGGGCACGCTGGAGAACGGCATCGTCCGCTGCGGCGAGATCGCGCTGCCCGTTGCCCCGGCCGCCGGCGGCGGTCTGCGCTCCGGCGCGGTGCAGGTCGGCGTGCGGCCCGAGCATATGGTGCTGGAGACGGTGCCGGAACTTGCCTATCCGGCGCGCGCCGGACGCGGCCTGTCCCTGACTTTCCGCAAGCGGATGATCGAGGATCTCGGCGGCGAGGTGCTGGTGCATGGGCGCCTCGACGGACATCCCGAGCACGACGTGCGCATCCGGGCGCAGAAGAGCGAAGCCTATGGCTGCGGCGGCAGCCTGTCGGAGGCGCGGGACTGGGAGGTGCGCGTCAACCCGGCCCACATCCTGCTGTTCGACGCCGGCGGCATGCGCCTGCGCGCCGAGCCGGTGCTCGCGGGCGACCAGGCCGAGCCCGCCGCCCTGCAGGGCGGGCTGCGCAAGAAGCTGGATCTGGTGTGATGGCCGCCGCAACCGCAACGACCGCAAGTCCGCTTCAGCGCGCCCAGGCGCGGCTGGCCTATTGGCTGGTGGCCCCGGCGACGCTGCTGATCCTGCTGATCTATATCGTGCCGATCGCCATGGTGATCGCGGCCAGCCTGACCGACTACACCTTGGTCAGCGACTATTTCGAGTTCGTCGGCCTCGACAATTACCGGCGGATGGCGACCGACGACCAGTTCGGCAATGCGCTGCACAACACCTTTGTCTTCGCGGTGATGTTCCTGCCGGCGGCCTTCGTCGTCAGCCTTGTGCTGGCGATCGCCATCCAGGAGCGCAAGCAGTTCCGCTCGATCCTGGAAGTGCTCTACTTCCTGCCGGTGACCTCGACCCTTGCCGCCATGGCGCTGGTCTGGGCGGCGCTGCTCGACAGCCGGCAGGGGGTGATCAACGGCGTCATCGCCGCGCTCGGCCTGCCGCCGCTGAACTTCCTCGGCAGCCAGGACCTGGTGCTGTTCTCGCTGGCGCTGATCTCGCTGTGGAGCACCATCGGCTTCAACATGGTGCTGTTCCTGGCGGGCCTGACGGCGATCCCGAAGAACCTCTACGAGGCCGCCGCGATCGACGGAGCCGACCACCCGCTCGACCGGTTCTTCAAGGTCACCTGGCCGATGCTCGGGCCGACGGCGATGTTCGTCGCCATCACCACCTCCATCACCGCCTTCAAGCTCTTCGACGTGGTCGCCATCGTCACCCGCGGCGGACCGGACAAGGCGAGCGAGGTCTATCTCTACCTCGCCTTCCTGGAAGGGTTCGAATATTTCAACATGGGCTATTCCGCCGCCCTGTCGCTGGTGTTCCTGCTTCTCATCCTCGTCTTCGCGATCATCCAGGCCGTCGTCGTCGACCGCCGGGTCCACTACTGAGGTATGCCCGTGACCCCCTTGCTCCAAGACGGGCCGTCCCGCCCGTCCCGCTTCGACCTGCCGGCGCTGTGGCGGGCGGTTCGCCCCCGCTCCCTTGGCGCCGTCATCGTCACCGCCCTGCTGTTGCTGGGCGCGTGGATCATGGTCTTCCCCTTCATCTGGATGGTGTCCTCCAGCCTGAAGCCGACCAGCGAGGTCTTCGCCCCGGTCTTCACGATCATCCCCAAGACCTTCGCCGGCCTCGGCAACTACTACAGCGTCCTGTTCGACCAGCCCTATCCGCGGTTCCTGCTGAACAGCCTGATCGTCTGCGTCGGTATCCTGGTGGTGCAACTGCTGACCGCGATCCCGGCGGCCTATGCCCTGGCGAAGCTGAAGTTCCGCGGCAGCACCATCCTGTTCGGCACGGTGGTCGCCTCGCTGACCATTCCCATCAACGTCACCTCGATCCCGATCTATATCGGCATCGTCAAGGTCGGGCTTCTCGACACCCATGTCGCGATGATGTTCCCCTTCTTCATCTCCGTCTTCGCGATCTTCCTGTTCCGCCAGTTCTTCCGCACCTTTCCCGACAGCATCATCCAGGCGGCGCGGATCGACGGGTTCAGCGAGATGGAGATCGTCCTGCGCCTGATCCTGCCGAGCGCCGTGCCGGCCATCGCCGCCTTCTCGGTGTTCTCCTTCGTGGCGCACTGGAACGACCTCTACTGGCCGCTGATCGTGGTGCAGAGCCAGGACAAGATGACGGCCACCTTGTCGATGATGCAGTACCAGCAGGAGTTCTACACCGACTACGGCAAGACCTTCGCCTCGGCCACCGTGGTCACCGCGCCGATGGTTATCGCCTTCCTGCTGGCGCGGCGCCACTTCATCCGCGGCATCACCATGACGGGCGTCAAGGGATGAGCGCCGCGCCGATCGCCGCCGTCGTCTTCGACATGGACGGCCTGCTCCTCGACACCGAGCGGCTGTCCCGCGCGGCCTATGTCGAGACCTGCCGGAGCTTCCGGCTGGACGTCGACGAGGAGCTGTTCCTGAGCCTTGTCGGCCTCAACCACGCCGCCGGATCGGCGCGGCTGGCCGAGGGCCTTGCCGGGATCGCCGACGCCGGCCTGTTCGACCGGCACTGGCAGCAGGCCTTCGCCGATCTGCTGAGCGCCGGCATTCCGGTCAAGCCCGGCGCCGACGATCTGCTGGAGGGCCTGGCCGGCGCCGGGATCCCCTTCGCCATCGCCACCTCGACGCGCACCGAGACGGCACTGCGGCATCTGGCGGCGGCCGGCATCGGCCGGCATTTCGACATCGTCGTCGGCGGCGACCAGGTGCCGCGCGGCAAGCCCGCCCCCGACATCTATCTCGAAGCCGCCGCGCGTCTCGGCGCCCCGCCCGAACGCTGCGCCGCCTTCGAGGATTCCGAAAACGGCGTCCGCGCCGCCATGGCGGCCGGCATGACCACCGTGCAGATCCCCGACCTGAAACACCCCACCCCCGACTTCCTGCGGCTGGGCCACCTCGTCGCGCCGGACCTGATCGCCGGCGCGATGCTGATCTCCCTGCCGCTTGCCGGCCCGCTCGCGGCCCTTAGATAGAGGCAATTCCATGTTGAAATTCATCGTGCTCGCCGACATTCACATCGTTCCGGCGGGGCGCCTGTCGAACGGGCTGGAGACCACCAGCCGCCTGAACGCCGCCATCGACTTCGTCAACGAGACCCATGCCGACGCGGATTTCGTCGTCTTCGCCGGCGATCTTGCCGATCGCGGCGAGCCCGAGGCCTATGCCCGTTTCGAGGCGGCGGTCGAACGGCTGACGCTGCCGCGCTACCTGACGCTCGGCAACCACGACCACCGGCCGACCTTCCTGCAGCATTTCGGCGCCGAGCATGCCAGCGAGACCGGCAATGTCGACCATGTCATCGACATCAAGGGCCAGCGCGTCATCGTCCTCGACACGTCCGATCCGGCGGCCGGCGGCAGCGGCCTGCTCGAACGCGCGCAGCTCGACTGGCTGCAGGCCCGCCTCGATGAAGCCAGCGACCGGCCGGTGATCATCGTCCTGCATCACAACATCACGAAATTCCACACCCAGAACGACTTCATCATCCTGAGGGACTGCGCCGACTTCGCCGACGTCGTCGCCTCGCATCCGGACATCCGACAGGTGATTTCCGGCCATGTTCACATGACGGTGGCCGGCACCTACAGGGGCGTCCCGTTCTGCACCCTGGCCGGCTGCCACTATTCGATCGAGCCGACGCTGGAAAGCCGGTCCGGCCCGCTGCCGGCCCCGGTCGCCCGGCGCGAGGGACCGGGCGAACTCGCCGTGGTGCTGAGCGACGCGGACGCGACGGTCGTTCACATGGAGAAGTTCCTCGACCGGCATGTGGTGATGCCGCAGGAGCATTTCGTGCGGGCCTGAGCAAGGCGCTGCCCGCAACCGCGCGGCGGCCGGTGGGGCGCGGACCCTAGTGTGGTGAATTTGAAATACGCCTGAGTTTCGCAGCGTGCCGGTGAGCGTATTTCAAATTCAAAAACCACACTAGAAACATAGACTTGCTAGTCACCCTTTTGAATCTGAAGTTCGTTCAGAGCATGCTGCCAGATGTGACGAACTTCAGATTCGGGTGACTAGCGGCCGGCGCGGGCCAGCCCCTGCGCCACCAGCCGGTCGATCAGCTCCGGATAGGCGATGCCGCTTGCGGCCATCACCTTGGAATACATGCTGATATCGGTGAAGCCGGGAATGGTGTTGAGCTCGTTGACGAGAATCCGCATGTCGGCGGTGACGAAGAAGTCGGCACGGGCCATGCCGTCGCAGCCAAGCGCGCGGAAGGCGCGCGCCGCCATCTCGCGCATCTCGGCCTGGACGGCGACGGGAAGCTCCGCCGGCACCTTGAGGGCCGCGCCGTCCTCGTCGATATATTTGGCATCGTAGCTGTAGAAGCCATGGCTCTGCGCCGGCACGATCTCGCCCGGCCGGGAGACGAAGAGCGTGCCGTCGGGCTGCTCCAGCACGGCGCATTCGATCTCGCGGCCCTTGATGAACTCCTCGGCGAGCAGCGTGCGGTCGTGGCGGAAGCCTTCGGCCAGCGCAGCGTCGTAATCGGCCTCGGTCGCGACCTTGCTGACGCCGACGGACGAGCCCTGGCGCGCCGGCTTGACGAAAACCGGAAGGCCGAGGGCCTCCACGACCTCCGCGAAGGCGGGAACGGCGCCGGGCTGGAGGGTGAGCGCGCGAGCGGCCGGCAGCCCGGCCTCGCGGAACAGCCGCTTGGCGATGTCCTTGTCGAGCGCCGTCGCCGAGCCGAGAATGCCGCAGCCGACCAGCGGCACGCCGGCGACCTCCGCAAACCCCTGCACCGAACCGTCCTCGCCGTGCAGCCCGTGCAGCACCGGAAACAGGATGTCGATGCGCGGGAGGTCGAAGGCGGCGCCATCCTCGGGCAGGGCCAGCATCCGCCCGCGCCCGCCGGGAACGAGGCTCACCTGGGTGCCCCGCTCGGGCCGCGCCAGGGCGCCATTCTCGAAGCGGCTCAGCAGCCACAGCCCCTCGCGCGTGACGAAGATCGGCACCGGATCGTATCTTGCCGCGTCGAGCGCGCCCATGACATTGGTGGCCGAGAGGATCGAGACGTCATGTTCCGCCGACCGTCCGCCGAAGAGCACGGCAATGCGCAGCTTGTCCGAAGAAGATCCCAATTGCGGCTCCAGGCGTTGAGGTGATCGGGCGCTGATCGTGTGGGCGGCGAGGGTGTCGGCCGATCGGGTCAATTGCAAGGCGGCGACGCGCCCCGGTTGCGATCCCGCTGCATCGGACGTTGCGGCGGGAATGTCAATGCCGCGCCCGAACGCGCCCGGTCGTGCCCGCCCGGCTCAGAAGCTGGCGGCGATGTGCCGCCAGGCGCCGTCAAGGCTCGGGGTGAGCCACCAGGCGCCGGCGAAGTCGTCGCCGCTCATATAGAGGCTCGGGCAGGCGACGACCTTGAGGCCGGCGGCGCGCGCGGAGGCAAGGCCGACCGCGCTGTCCTCGAAGGCAAGGGCCGCCTCGCCGGCAATGCCGAGCCGCGCCAGCGCCAGCAGGTAGACATCGGGCGCCGGCTTCTTGGCCCCGACCTCGTCGCCGGCGGCGATCACGTCGAAGATCTCGCCCGCCGGCCGCTGCCACAGGGCCCGGCACAGGGCCTCGACATTGTCCGGGCTGGTGGTGGTGGCGACGGCGAGCCGGAGGCCGTGGCCGCGTGCCTCGGCGACGAGGGAGAGGACGCCGGGCCGGGCGCACAGCGCGCCCTCCGCGACCATCCGGCCGTAGCGGCGGGTCTTGTCGGCGTGAAGACCGGCGATGTCGGTCTCGCGCGGCAGGGCGAAGGCGTGGCGGTCGCGATAGGCGCGGATGCGCTCCTTGCCGCCGGTGACGGCGAGGAGCGCGCCATAGGTCGGCCTGTCCCAGTGCCAGCCGAGCCCATGGGCGGCGAAGGCGGCGTTGAAGGCGGCCCGGTGCAGCTCTTCGGTCTCCGCCAGCGTGCCGTCGACATCGAAGATCAGCGCGCCTGGACCCGGCCGGCCCCCACCCATGCCATCGCTCATCCTGCCGCCTCGGCAAGGGCTGCCGTCGCGGCGTCGCGGATGGCGCGGATATTGGCGCCATAGACCTCGGGCCGCTCGACCGAACCGCCCTTGAAGACGGCGGAGCCGGCGACCAGCACATCCGCGCCGGCGGCGGCGACAAGGGGAGCCGTCTGCCGGGTAACGCCGCCGTCGACCTCGATATGGATCGGGCGGTCGCCGATCAGGCGGCGCAGGCTGCGCACCTTCTCCACCTGGGAGTGGAGGAACTCCTGCCCGCCGAAGCCCGGATTGACCGTCATCACGCAGACGAGGTCGACCATGTCGAGCAGCGGCGCGGCCGCCTCCGCCGGCGTGCCGGGATTGAGCGCGAGCCCGGCCCGCACCCCATGGCCGCGGATCGCCTGCAGCGTCCGGTGGATATGCGGGCCGGCCTCGACATGGGCGGTGAGGATGTCGGCGCCGGCCTCGGCGAAACCGGCCAGATAGGCATCGACCGGGGCGATCATCAGATGCACGTCGAGCGTGCCGCCGACATGCGGGCGCAGGGCCCGCACCGTCGCGGGGCCGAAGGTGATGTTGGGCACGAAATGCCCGTCCATCACGTCGACATGCACCCAGTCGCAGCCCTGCGCTTCGATGGCGCGGCACTCGGCGCCGAAATTGGCGAAGTCGGCGGAGAGGATCGACGGCGCGATCCGGATGCGGCGGTCGAAGCTCATGGCTGCGCTCCCTCGCCGGCCTGGCCCGCCGGCGCGATGTCGAGGCCGCCCCGGAACACCCGGCTGGCGCGGATGTCGCTCTCCTCGATCAGGCTGAGCGTCTGCGCGTCGAGCGGCCCGTCGGCGCCGTCGAACAGCCGGTTGGCCTGGCGCAGCCGCGCCCGGTCGAAGGCGTTGCGGATCGAGCGGGCATTGGCGAAATGCGGCTGGGTCCGGCGCAGGCGGATATAGTCGGCGAGCGCCGCGTCCGCCGCCTCCGACAGCCGGTAATTCTGCTCGGCCATCATGTGCCGGGCGATGCGCTGCAGTTCCTCGTCGGTATAGTCGGGAAAGTCGATATGGTGGGCGATGCGCGAGCGGAAGCCGGGATTGGAGCCGAAGAACCGGTCCATGCGGTCGGCATAGCCGGCGAGGATCACCACCAGGTCGTCCCGGTTGTTCTCCATCACCTGAAGCAGGATTTCGATCGCCTCCTGGCCGTAGTCGCGCTCGTTGTCGGGCCGGTAGAGGTAATAGGCCTCGTCGATGAACAGCACGCCGCCCATGGCCCGCTTCAGCACCTCGCGGGTCTTCGGCGCGGTATGGCCGATATACTGGCCGACCAGATCGTCGCGGGTGACGCTGACGAGATGCCCCTTGCGGACATAGCCGAGCCGCTTCAGCAGGCCGGCCATCTTCAGCGCGACGGTGGTCTTGCCGGTGCCCGGATTGCCGGTGAAGGACATGTGCAGGGTCGGCGTCTCGTGGCTGAGCCCGAGCGAGCGGCGCGCCCGCTCGACCAGGAGGAGAGCGGCCGTCTCGCGAATGCGCTGCTTCACCGGCCGCAGGCCGATCATGTCGCGGTCGAGCTCGTCGAGCAGTTCCTTCACGCCGGAACTTTCGAACTCCCCGCGCAGGTCGACCGTCGCGGGCGGCGGGGCGGTGTCGGCATCCATCGGACAATTCCTCCTGGCTGGACCTTTGTGGAGCGAGGGCAGGGGGCGGCGGTGGGCCGTCCCCTGCCGGTCTTGCGCTTGGGAGGTCAGCGGATCACGTCATGGGTGTAGCGGATCGCGCGGCTGTCGGCCTCGGTCCGGCGCATGACGAAGGTCGGTTCCTCATCGGGCCGGTTGACGATGAAGCTCATGGTCACCGTCTCGAAACCGCGCGTGCTGTCGAAGGCATTGATGCGGATGTAGGTCTGCGGATGCGCCTTGCGGCACGCGTCAAGCTCCATCATCACGCCCTTGGCGTCGCGCAGGTCGAACATCGGGTTGCCCCACATATTCCAGTAGGTGTTCCGGGGATGGGGATCGTCGGTGTATTCGAGCCCGATCGCCCAGCCGCGCGACAGGCAGTAGTCGACCTGTGCGGCGATCTGCTCGTCGGTCAGGTCGGGCAGGAAGGAAAAGCAGCCCTGGGTGATGCGCATGGTCTTGCTCCTCAGACGGCGACCGCCGGCGTCGGGACGAAGTCCGACGTGTCGGTCGAGGTGTAGTTGAAGGTGATGTTGCCCCAGGTATCGAGGGCGGCTTCCAGCGGCTTGCACCATTTCGCCGCCGCGCGCAGGATCTCCGGCCCCTCGACGTCGATGTTGCGGCCCTCGTTGCGGGCGAGCACCATGGCCTCCAGCGCGACGCGGTTGGCGGTGGCGCCGGCCTGGATGCCCATCGGATGGCCGATGGTGCCGCCGCCGAACTGCAGCACCACATCGTCGCCGAACAGCGAGAGAAGCTGGTGCATCTGGCCGGCATGGATGCCGCCCGAGGCCACCGGCATCACCTTCTTCAGGTCCGCCCAGTCCTGCTCGAAGAACAGGCCGCGCGGCAGGTCGACCTCGTTGCGGGTCTCGCGGCAGACATTGTAGTAGCCCTGCACCGTCATCGGATCGCCCTCCAGCTTGCCGACGGCGGTGCCGGTGTGCAGGTGGTCGACACCGGCGAGCCGCAGCCACTTGGCGATGACGCGGAACGAGATGCCGTGGTTCTTCTGCCGCGTATAGGTGCCGTGGCCGGCCCGGTGCATGTGCAGGATCATGTCGTTCTGCCGGCACCATTCCGAGATCGACTGGATCGCGGTCCAGCCGACGATCAGGTCGACCATGACGATGACGCTGCCGAGCTGCTTGGCGAACTCCGCCCGGCGGTACATTTCCTCCATCGTGCCGGCGGTGATGTTGAGATAGTGCCCCTTCACCTCGCCGGTCTCGGCGCTGGCCTTGTTGACCGCCTCCATCACATAGAGAAAGCGGTCGCGCCAATGCATGAAGGGCTGCGAGTTGATGTTCTCGTCGTCCTTCATGAAGTCGAGGCCGCCCTTCAGGCCCTCGTAGACGACCCGGCCGTAATTCTTGCCCGACAGCCCGAGCTTCGGCTTGGTGGTGGCGCCGAGCAGCGGCTTGCCGAACTTGTCGAGCCGCTCGCGCTCCACGACGATGCCGGTCGGCGGCCCGCGGAACGTCTTCACATAGGCGACGGGCAGCCGCATGTCCTCCAGCCGCGCCGCCTTCAGCGGCTTGAACGAGAACACGTTGCCGATGATCGAGGCCGTCAGGTTGGCGATCGAGCCTTCCTCGAACAGGATCAGGTCGTAGGCGACATAGCAGAAATACTGTCCGGGCGTGCCCGGCACCGGGTCGACCCTGTAGGCCTTGGCCCGGTACTGGTCGCAGGCCGTCAGCCGGTCGGTCCACACCACGGTCCAAGTGGCGGTGGAGCTTTCGCCGGCCACCGCCGCCGCCGCCTCGATCGGGTCGACGCCCTCCTGCGGGGTGATGCGGAACAGGGCGAGGAGGTCGGTTTCCTTCGGCTCGTAGTCGCCGTCCCAATAGCCCATCTGGGCGTATTTCAGGACGCCGGCCTTGTAGCGCTTCGAGGTGTCGGTAATCCGCGTCTTGCTGTCGTCGGCCATCATCTGCTCCTTCATGCTGCCTTGCTGGCGGAACGCCGTGGATCGAGCGCGCCGGAGGCGTAGCGCCGGGCCATGTCGTCCATGGGTACGACCTTGATGCTCGAGGCATGGCCGGCGGTGCCGAAGGCCTCGAAACGGGAACGGCACAGGTCGCGCATCGCGTCCATCGCCGGCTTGAGGAACTTGCGCGGGTCGAATTCGCGCGGGTTCGTCACCGCGACGCGGCGGAACTCGGCGGTCATCGCCATGCGGCAGTCGGTGTCGATATTGACCTTGCGCACCCCGTGTCGGATGCCGCGGACGATTTCCTCCACCGGCACGCCGAAGGTCTGGGGCATCTCGCCGCCATGGGCGTTGATGATGTCCTGGATCTCCTGCGGCACGGAGCTGGAGCCGTGCATGACGAGATGCGTGTCCGGCAGCAGCGCGTGGATCTTCTCGATCACGTCCATGGCGAGGATGTCGCCGTCGGGCTTGCGCGTGAACTTGTAGGCGCCATGCGAGGTGCCGCAGGCGATGGCGAGCGCGTCGACGCCGGTGCGGGCGACGAAGTCGACCGCCTGGTCCGGATCGGTCAGGAGCTGCGAATGGTCGAGCTTGCCCTCGGCTCCATGCCCGTCCTCGGCCTCGCCCTCGCCGGTCTCCAGGCTGCCGAGCACGCCGAGTTCGCCTTCCACGCTGGCGCCGACCGCATGTGCCATGGCCGCCACCCTGGCGGTGATGGCGAGGTTGTAGTCGTAGGACGCCGGCGTTTTGGCATCGGCCATCAGGCTGCCGTCCATCATCACCGAGGTGAAGCCGTGGCGGATCGCCGAGAGGCAGGTCGCCTCGTCATTGCCGTGGTCCTGGTGCAGGCACAGGGGAATGTCCGGGTAGAGCGCCGCAAGCGCCTCGACCATGCGTGCCAGCATGATGTCGCGGGCATAGCCGCGCGCGCCCCGGCTGGCCTGCAGGATCACCGGCGCGTCGACGGCCTGCGCCGCCTCCATGATCGCCAGCCCCTGCTCCATATTGTTGATGTTGAAGGCAGGCACGCCGTAGCCATGCTCTGCCGCATGGTCGAGGAGCTGCCTCAGGGTGATCAGTGCCATGTCGTCCTCCCGTCAAGCCGCCGCATCGGCGCGCAGCAAGGCCTGGACACCCGGAAGCGGGCGCCCCTCCAGCCACTCCAGAAAGGCTCCGCCGGCGGCGGAGACATAGGTGAAGCTCTCCGCGACCCCGGCCGCGTTGAGCGCGGCGACCGTGTCGCCGCCGCCCGCCACGGTCACCGCCTGCCCGGCTTCGGTGAGGCCGGCGGCGAGGCGGGCAAGCGCCAGGGTGGCCCGGTCGAAGGGCGCGATCTCGAAGGCGCCGAGCGGGCCGTTCCACAAGATGGTGCGCGCGGTATCGAGCACCCGGCTGAAGGCGGCGAAGGCCTTGGGGCCGGCATCGAGGATCATCGCATCGGCCGGACAGGCGTCCGCCGGCACGGTCTCTGTCGGGGCATGGGCCCGGAACTCGCGCGCCACCACCAGATCCAGCGGCAGGTGGACGCGGCAGCCATGCGCCTCGGCGAGGGCGAGGATGTCATCGACCGTGCCGGTCTGGTCGGGCTCGTGCAGCGAACGTCCCATCGGCATGCCGCCGGCGAACAGGAAGGTGTTGGCCATGCCGCCGCCGACGATCACATGGTCGAGGCGGGTGACGAGGTGTTTCAGCACCGCGATCTTGCTCGACACCTTCGCCCCGCCGACGATGGCGACCGAGGGACGCGCCGGCGCCTCGAGCGCGGCGGCGAGCGCGGCGAGTTCCTCGATCATCAGCGGCCCGGCGAAGGCCGGCAGCAGGTCGGCGATCGCCGCCGTGCTGGCATGGGCGCGGTGGGCGCAGGAAAAGGCGTCGTTGACATAAAGATCCCCGAGCGCCGCAAGCCGCGCCGCAAGCGTCGGGTCGTTGCGCGCCTCGCCCTCCTCGAAGCGGATGTTCTCCACCAGCAGCGCCTCGCCCGGCCGCAGCCGGGCCGCGGCCTTCCCCGCCTCGTCCAGCGTGGCGAAGTCGACGGCGCATCCGAGCGCCGCCGCAAGATCGCCGGCAAGCGGGGCCAGCGACGCGCTCTCGTCGCGGCCCGTGGGCCGGCCGAGATGCGACAGCACGACAAGCGCCGCCCCGCGGGCCAAGAGGGGCCGCATTCCGTCGGCGAAGCGGGTGAGGCGCGTTGCATCGCTGACCTGTCCGCCGGCCATCGGCACGTTGAGATCCGCCCGCACCACGAGCCGCCGGCCGGCCACTTCGGCCTCGGTGATCGCGGCGATGGTCACGGCCGCCTCCCGGGCAGGCGCGGCTCGAAGGGCCGGCGGTCCGATCCGGTGCGGCCGAAGCCGCCATTGGCAATCCTTGCGCTCATCTCATCCCCTCCCGAGCTGCCGCGCGGCCGCGACGACGGACTGCACGGTGATGTTGAAATGCTCATAGAGCCGGGCGGCCGGCGCCGAGGCTCCGAACCCGCTCATGCCGATAAAGGCGTCGTCCGGCCGCAGCATGGTCCCGTCCCAGCCCTGGCGGAGCGCGGCTTCGATGCCGACGCGCGGCGCCTCGCCAAGCACCTCGGCGCGGTAGGCGGGGTCCTGCGCGGCGAAGAGCTCGAAACAGGGGGCGGACACCACGGCGGCGGCGATGCCCGCTGTGGCGAGCTGCTCGGCCGCACCGACGGCGAGTTCCACCTCCGAGCCGGTGGCGATCAGCGTCACGTCGCGCCGCGCCGGCGCACGCAGCAGATAGGCGCCGCGGGAACTGACATTGACCGCCGCGCTGTCGCGCTGCAGCGGCAACCCCTGGCGCGACAGCACCAGGAGGCTCGGTCGCCGCGTCTCGGCAAGCGCGATCTCCCAGGCCTCGGCGGTCTCCACCGCATCGCAGGGCCGCAGGACGAGAAGGTTCGGAATGGCGCGCAGGCTGGCGAGATGTTCGACCGGCTGATGGGTCGGCCCGTCTTCGCCGAGGCCGATGGAGTCATGCGTCATGACATGGACGACCGGCACGCCCATCAGCGCGGCGAGGCGGATCGACGGCCGGGCATAATCGGCAAAGGCAAGGAAGGTACCGCCATAGGGGCGCACCAGGCCGTGCAGGGCGAGGCCGTTCATCGCGGCGGCCATGCCGTGCTCACGGATGCCGTAATGGATGTAGCGGCCGGCATAGTCGCCGGGCCTAATCGCGGCCATGCCTTTCGGCCGGGTCAGGTTGGAGCCGGTCAGGTCGGCCGAGCCGCCGACCGCGAAGGACAGCGCGTCGGCAACGACCTGAAGGGCCATCTCGCTGGCCTTGCGCGTCGCCATCGCCGGCCGCTCGTCGAGCAGCCGCTGCTTGTGCTCCCGCATCGCCGCCGTCAGCGTCCCGGTGTCCCGCGCAAGGGCTGCGGCGAAGGCGTCGCGGTTCGGCGAGCCGGCCAGCCGGTCGCGCCAGGCGGCATGGGCATCGGCGCCCCGCGCCGCGATCCCGCCCCAGGCCGAGTAGACATGGGCGGGGATCTCGAAGGGCGCGTGCGGCCAGTCGAGCGCCTGGCGCGCCGCAGCTATCTCGTCCGGCCCGAGCGGGGCGCCGTGCACGTCGTGGCTGCCCTGCTTGTTGGGCGCGCCGTAGCCGATGACGGTCCGGCAGCAGACGAGGCTGGGGCGCGGGTCGGCACGGGCCGCCTCGATGGCGCGCGCGACGTCCTCCCGGTCGTGGCCGTCGCAGCGGACCACGTGCCAGCCGGCGGCGGCGAAGCGGGCGCCCTGGTCGGTGGAGGTGGAGAGGTCGGTGTCGCCGTCGATGGTGATGCGGTTGTCGTCCCACAGCACCACGAGCCGGCCGAGCCGCAGATGGCCGGCCATGTCGATCGCCTCGTGGCTGATCCCTTCCATCAGGCAGCCGTCGCCGGCGATCACATAGGTCCAGTGGTCGACGAGATCGGCGAAGCGGGCGGCGCCCATCCGCTCGCCCAGGGCCATTCCGACGGCGGTGGCAAGCCCCTGGCCGAGCGGGCCGGTGGTGACCTCGACGCCGAGGGCATGGCCGTATTCCGGATGGCCGGCGGTGTGGCTGCCGAGCTGCCGGAAGGCGCGGATCTGGTCCATCCCCATGTCCGGATAGCCGAGCAGATGGTTGATCGCATAGAGCAGCATCGACCCGTGCCCGGCCGACAGCACGAAGCGGTCGCGGTTCGGCCAGTCGGCGGCCGCCGGATCGAGGGTGATGAAGCGGTTGAAGAGCACCGTCGCGACATCCGCCATGCCCATCGGCATGCCGGGATGGCCGGAGCCGGCCGCCTGGACCGCGTCCATGGCAAGGGCGCGCAGGGCATTGGCCATGAGCCGTTCGTCGGCCCGCAGAAGCTGGGTCGTCATCGTCTGTCCTTTTCAAAAAAGGGCGCGGCAGCCGTCCGGCGGGTCAGGCCCGCTTGGCGTCGCGGATCAGCCGCTCGATCAGCGGCGTCAGGATCAACTGCATGGCGAGATCCATCTTGTTGCCCGGAATGACGATCGAGTTGGCCCGGCTCATCCAGGAGCCGTGGATCATCGTCGTCAGGTAGGGGAAGTCGATGCCGCGCGGGTTCTTGAAGCGGATGACCACGAGGCTCTCGTCCGGCGTCGGGATCCAGCGGGCGATGAAGGGGTTCGAGGTGTCGACCACCGGCACGCGCTGGAAGTTGATGTCGGTCTGGGTGAACTGCGGGCAGATGCAGTGCACATAGGCATGCATGCGGCGCAGGATCGTGTCGGTCACCGCCTCCGTCGAGTAGCCCCGATGGGCGCGGTCGCGGTGGATCTTCTGGATCCATTCGAGGTTGATCACCGGCACGACGCCGATCTTCAGGTCGGCATGGCGGGCGATGTCGACATCCTCGGCGAGGACCGCTCCGTGCAGCCCCTCGTAGAACAGCAGGTCGCTGTCGTCCTGGAACGGCGCCCAGGCGGTGAAGTTGCCCGGCGCGACGCCGGTCTTCGCGGCCTCGATCTCGTCATGGACATAGGTGCGGGTGCGCCCGCGCCCGGTCGCGCCATACTCGCGGAAGACGCTCTCCAGCTCCTTGAGCTCGTTGGCCTCGAAGGAGAAGTGGGAGAAGGTGAAGTCGCCCGCCGCGACCCGGCGCTCCAGTTCCGCGCGCATGTCGGCGCGGTTGTAGCGGTGAAAGGCGTCGCCCTCGATCGACACCGCGGTGATGCCTTCCCGGCGGAAGATCTGGTCGAAGGTGGTCTTCACCGTCGAGGTGCCGGCGCCCGAGGAGCCGGTGACCGAAATGATGGGATGCTTCTGGCTCATGGATGGTCAGCTCCGGAACAGGCCGCGCTTGCCGAACAGGGCGGCATCGCCCGCCTCGGCAAGGTCGTGATAGGCGGTGACGCGGGCGATCTTCTCCGCGCTGCCGAAAACGAAGGGGGTGCGGGCATGCAGGCCGGCCGCCGACTGCCGCATCAGGTCGTCGATGCCGTCGGTGGCGCTGCCGCCGGCCTGGGTGACCAGAAAGGCGATCGGCGCGCATTCGTAGAGGAAGCGCAGCCGGCCCTTCTCGTAGCCCTTGCGCCGGTCGGCCGGGTAGAGAAACACCCCGCCCCGGGTGAGGATGCGATGCGCCTCGGCCACCAGCGAGGCGACCCAGCGCATGTTGAAGCCCTGGCCGTTGCGGCTGAGGGCGCCGGTCACCATGTCGTCGATGAAGGCCCGGATCGGCGCGTCCCAGTGATGGTAGTTCGAGGCGTTGATGGCGTATTCGCTGGTCCGGGGCGGGATCGTCATCTTCGCGGCGGCCGGACGGAAGCAGTTCCGCTCCCGGTCGAGCGTGAACTTCAGCACGCCCTCGCCATGGGTGACGACCAGCAGGGTCTGCGGGCCGTAGATGATGTAGCCGGCGGCGATCTGCTCGTTTGCCGGGCGCAGGAAGCTCGCCTCGGCGCTGCCCTCGGCGGGATAGATCGAGAAGATCGTCCCGATCGAGACGTTGACGTCGATGTTCGACGAACCGTCCAGGGGGTCGATGGCGAGCGCCAGGCTGCCGCCGTCCGACATCTCCAGGATGTCCTCTTGCTCTTCCGAGGCGAGGTAGCGGATGGCGGAGCCGCGCAGGGCGTCGATGAAGGCCTCGTCGGCGATCACGTCGAGCAGCTTCTGCCGGTCGCCGCCGGCGTTCTCCTCGCCGGAATTCGAGCCGAGATCGCGGGCCGCGTCTCCGGCCGCGATGAGGCGGGACAGGGCCGCGCCGGTGCGGCAAAGACGCTCCAGCACGTCCTGCAAGGCCGCCGACACGGCGAGTGTCGGCAGGATCTGCTCCTCGGGCCGCATCGTTTCCTCCCAGATATGCTGCCTTGGTCGTGCAGTCTTGCCTTGCCGGGTCTTTCGTGAAAATTTAATAATTCTTATTTCTGAAAAGGATTTTTTGAATGTACCATCTGGACGCGGTGACGCTGAAGCAGTTGCGGGCGCTGGCTGCCGTCGATCGCCACGGCAGCATGGCGGCGGCCGGCGCCGCGCTCGGCTTGACCCCGCCGGCGGTGCACAGCCAGCTCAAGGCGCTGGAACAGGCCTTTGGCCTTGCCTTGCTGCAGCGCAGTTCCGACGCCGCCGGCTCCAGCCTGACGGAAGAGGGGCGGGTGTTGCTGGACGCCCATGTGCGGATCGATACGGCGCTGACGCAGGCGGCGCAGGAGATTCGCGCCCTGTCGGAGGGGCTGGCCGGGCGGGTGACGCTCGGGGTCGTCTCGACGGGCAAGTATTTCGCGCCGCGGCTGGTCAAGACCCTGCACACGCTGATCCCCAACATCGAGCTGGTGCTGCGCGTCGGCAACCGCGACCAGGTGATCCGCGACCTGGAGAACCGGGCGGTCGATCTCGCCATCATGGGGCGCCCGCCGCGCCAGCCGCTGGTCGAGGCGTCGGCGCTCGGCGAGCATCCGCATGGGTTGATCGCGCCGCCGGACCATCCGCTTGCCGGACGCCCGGCCCTGTCCGCCGCAGATCTCCTCGGCGAGACGCTGATCTCCCGCGAGCCGGGGTCGGGAACCCGCATCCTGATGACGCGCTATCTCGACCGGCTGGGCGACGGGCAGGTGTTCCGCCTGGTGGAGATGGGCTCCAACGAGACCATCAAGCAATCGGTGATGGCGGGGCTGGGACTTGCGTTCCTGTCGCTGCATACCGTGACGGAGGAACTGCGCCACGGACAACTGGTCATGCTGGCCGCGCCGCAACTGCCGATCCTGCGCCACTGGTTCCTGGTGCACCGGGCGGAATATCCGCTCCGGCCCGCAGCGAAATCCGTCGCCGAGGTCGTGCTCGGGCTGAAGGGCACCTATCTGCCGGCTGTCCACGGGCTTTCGGATGACGGCTGACGGGAGCGGCGCACGGTGCCCATTTCCACGACCGCGCCGGAGGGGTAAGGTGCCGCCTGGAGGAAACGATGGCCCAGCAGATATCACTTGATCCGGCGCAGCGCCCGAACGCGCTCAGCGACGAGGTCTGGATGGAGGTGCTGTCCGCCGTCGACCGGACCTATGCCGACCTTGTCGAGTATCAGGAACGGCTGGAGCGGCAGAACGCCGAGCTGGAGGCGATGCGCCGGTTCCTGGCCTCGATCCTCGCCTCCGTGTCCGACGTGCTGATCATCCTCGACCGCAACGGCGACATCGAGGAGACCTCGGCCTCCTTGCTGCGTCATCTCGGCGTCGAGCACGACCAGGTGACCGGGCGTCCGGTGGCCAGCCTCTTCGCGCGGGACGAACAGGCGGCGCTGGCCGGCGCGATGACGCGGGTGATGCAGACCCGCCAGCCGGAGACCATCGAGGCGCATCTGGTGGCTGAGGCCGGCGCGATGCCGCTGGAGCTGAACCTCGCTCCGCGTCTCGACGAGCGCGGCCGGCTCGCCGGTCTCGTCCTGTCCGGCCGCTCCGTCGGCGAGCTCCGGCAGGCCTATTCGGCGCTGGCCCGCAGCCATGACGAGCTGAAAGCCGCCCAGGCGCAACTGGTGCGCAACGAGAAGCTCGCCTCGCTCGGCCGCCTGCTCGCCGGCGTCGCCCACGAACTCAACAATCCGATCAGCTTCGTCTATGCCAATGCCCATGCGCTGGAGCGCTACACCGGCAAGTTCGAGACCTATTTCCAGCGGGTCCAGGAGGGGGCGGGGCGCGAGGAACTCGTCGCCTTGCGCGAGCAATTGCGGCTCGACCGCGAGGTGCGCAACCTGCGCGAGGCGGTGCAGGGCGCGCGCGAGGGGGCCGAGCGGGTGCGCGACATCGTCGAGGACCTGCGACGCCTGTCCGCCGACGGCGCGGGCGAGATGGTGCCGTTCGACCTGGTCGAGACGACGGCGGTTGCCGCCAACTGGGTGTTGCGCGGTGCCCGCCGGCCGGTCGCGGTGGCGGTCTCCGGCCGCGAGCGGCTGATGGCCGTCGGCCGGCCGGGGCACATCCAGCAGGTGATCATGAACCTCGTCCAGAACGCGGTCGACGCGCTGGAGGGGCAGGCGGACGCGCGGATCGAGATCCGTCACGAACTGGTCGACGGCTACGCCAGGGTCAGCGTCAGCGACAACGGCGCGGGCGTGCCGGCGAGCCTGCAGCACGAGATCTTCGACCCGTTCTTCACCACCAAGCCGGTCGGCAGCGGCACCGGGCTCGGCCTGTCGATCAGCCACAAGATCGCCGAAGAGCATGGCGGTCGTCTGCGCCTGTGTCCGGCGAGCCGCGGCGCGTGTTTTCAACTCGATCTGACCCCGGCGGAGGAAGGCGGGCGATGAACCTCCTTTGGCTGCAAAGCGCGGGATGCGGCGGCTGTACCATGTCGCTGCTCTGCGCGGAAAATCCCAACGTTTTCGAGCTGCTGTCCGACGCGGGCCTGCGGGTGCTGTGGCATCCCGCGCTCAGCCTGGAGACGGGCGCCGAAGTGAGGTCGCTGCTCGGCGATATCGTCGAGGGGCGCCTGGCGCTCGACATCCTCTGCGTGGAAGGGGCCATCGCGCGCGGGCCGCGCGGCACCGGCCGCTACCAGATGCTCTCGGGGACGGGCGTCTCCATGCTCGACTGGGTGCGCCAGCTCGCCCCGCTTGCCGGTCACGTCGTCGCCGTCGGCTCCTGCGCGGCCTATGGCGGCATCACCTCTGCCGGCGGCAACCCCTCCGACGCGGCCGGGCTGCAATACGAGGGCGCCCATGCCGGCGGCATCCTGGCGCCGGATTTCCGTGGCCGGCTCGGCCTTCCGGTGATCAACGTCGCCGGCTGTCCGACCCATCCGGACTGGGTCAGCGAGACCTTGCTGCTGCTGAAGGCGGGCGTCTTCGGCGCCGGCGACATGGACTCGCTCGGCCGGCCGAGATTCTATGCCGACCATCTGGTTCATCACGGCTGCCCGAAGAACGAGTTCTACGAGTACAAGGCGAGCGCGCGGGAGCTGTCCGAGATCGGCTGCATGATGGAGCATCTGGGCTGCGTCGGTACCCAGGCGGTCGGCGACTGCAACATCCGGCCGTGGAACGGGGAGGGCTCCTGCACGCGCGGCGGCTATCCCTGCATCGCCTGCACCGCGCCGGAATTCGAGGAGCCGCGCCACCCCTTCACCGAGACGCCGAAGATCGCCGGCATCCCTGTCGGCCTGCCCTCCGACATGCCCAAGGCCTGGTTCATGGCGCTGGCCTCGCTGTCCAAGGCGGCAACGCCCCAGCGCATCGCCCGCAATGCGGTCGCCGACCGCGTCATGGTTCCTCCGACGATCCGCAAGCCGCGCAGATGAGCGAAGGACGCCTGATTGTCGGTCCCTTCAACCGGGTTGAGGGGGACCTTGAGGTGCATCTCGACCTGGCCGACGGGCACGTGCGCAGCGCCCGCGTCAACGCGCCGCTCTATCGCGGCTTCGAACGCATGCTCGAAGGCAAGGACCCGCGCGATGCGCTCACCATCACGCCGCGGATCTGCGGCATCTGTTCGATCAGCCAGTCGGCCGCCGCCGCCCGGGCGCTGGCGGACGCGATGGGCCTTGCCCCCTCGCCGCAGGGCCTTTTGGTGGCGCAACTGATCCATGCGGTGGAGAATGTCAGCGACCACCTGACCCATTTCAACCTGTTCTTCATGCCGGACTTCACCCGCCCGGCCTATGCGGCGCGGCCCTGGCACGGGCAGGCGGTGTCCCGCTTCACGGCGATGGAGGGCAGCGCCCAGCGGGCGGCGGTCGAGGCGCGGGCGGGGCTGATGCACATCCTCGGCATGCTGGCGGGCAAGTGGCCGCACACGCTGGCGATCCAGCCGGGCGGGGTCACCCGCGCGCCCGGCCCGCGCGACAAGGTGCGGCTGGCAACCCATCTGCGCGCCTTCCGCCGCTATCTGGAGACGGTGGTGTTCGGGGCTGATGTCGAGGCTTTCGCGGACCTTGCCTCCGCCGACGAGCTGATGCGCTGGACCGGCGGCGATGCCGGCCTGTTCCTGGAGATTGCCGCCGACACGCAGCTTGCCGGGCTGGGGCGCGGTGCCGGCCGCTATCTCAGCTTCGGCGCCTATCCGCTGGCGGGCGGCTACGGGTTCCGCCCCGGCGTCTGGGAGGGCGGCTTGAGGCCGCTCGATACGAGCGCGGTGATCGAGGATGTCAGCCATGCCTGGATGCTGGGCGACGCCGCGCACCCCTTGGCCGGCGCGACCCTTCCCGACGAGGACATGCGCGAGGAGGCCTATAGCTGGTGCAAGGCGCCGCGCCTGTCGGGGCAGCCGATGGAGACGGGAGCGCTGGCGCGGCAGGTGGTCGACGGCCATCCGCTGGCGCTCGACCTGGCGCACCAGGGGGGCGTTCTGGCGCGGGTGGCGGCGCGGCTGCTGGAGATTGCCCGCACCCAGATCCTGATGGAGCACCTGGTCGCGGCGATCGAGCCGGGCGCCGGCTTCATGGTATCCGGCCGCCTGCCGCAGCGCGCTGTCGGCGTCGGCCTGGTGGAGGCGGCGCGCGGCGCGCTCGGACACTGGCTGCGGATCGAGGGCGGACGCATCGCCGGCTACCAGATCATCGCCCCGACCACCTGGAACTTCAGCCCGCGCGATGCAGCCGGCATTCCGGGGCCGCTGGAGGCGGCGCTGGTGGGCACGCCGGTGGAGGACGGCGAGAGCACTCCGGTCGCGGTCCAGCATGTGGTTCGCTCCTTCGATCCCTGCATGGTCTGCACCGTGCACTGACGCCAGTCACCCTTTTGAATCTGAAGTTCGTTCAGAGCCTGTCGAGTAATGTGACGAACTTCAGATTCAAGAGGGTGACCAGCAAGTCTATGTTTCTAATGTGGTTTTCGAATTTGAAATACGCTCACCGGCACGCTGCAAAAATGAGGCGTATTTCAAATTCACCACACTAGCGGGAGGTGGTCATGGTCGAAGGCTGGATCATCCGGGTGCGTGGCCAGGTGCAGGGGGTCGGCTTCCGTCCCTTCGTCTGGACGCTGGCCCGCCGACACGGCCTGCGCGGCTTCGTGCTGAACGATCCGGAAGGGGTGCTGATCCATGCCGCCGGACCGGGCATCGACAAGCCGGACAGCGAGGGACCGGGTCTCGACGCCTTCGCTCTGGCGTTGCGGACGCAGGCGCCGCCGCTCGCCCGCGTCGACGCGGTCGAGTGCCGGCCCGCCCGCTTCGACGACCTACCGCCGACCTTCGAGATCCGCGCCTCGGCCGGTTCGGGCGCCGAGACCCGGGTGACGCCGGATGCGGCAACCTGCGCCGCCTGCGCGGCGGAAATCGTCGAGCCGGGCCGCCGCCGGGGCTATGCCTTCACCAATTGCACCCATTGCGGGCCGCGCTATTCGATCCTGCGCAGCCTGCCCTATGACCGCGCCCGCACCGCCATGTCGGTCTTTGCCATGTGCCCGGATTGCGCGGCGGAGTATTCCGACCCCGCCGACCGGCGCTTCCACGCCCAGCCGATCGCCTGCCCGGCCTGCGGGCCGAGGCTGTGCTACGAGGAGGGCGGGCGCGAGCGTCCCGGCGATCCCCTGACGCTGGCGGTGGAGCGGCTGCGGGCGGGCGGGATCGTCGCGGTCAAGGGGCTTGGCGGCTTTCACCTGGCCTGCGACGCCGGCAATGCCGACAGTCTCGCCCTGCTGCGCCGGCGCAAGCGCCGCCCGGCCAAGCCCTTCGCGCTGATGGCCGCGGAGGCGGATCTTGCGGCGGTGGCCGATCTGTCGCCGGCGGCGCTGGCGCTGCTGCGCGATCCGGCCGCGCCGGTGGTGCTGGTCCCCTCTCGCCGGGTGCTGCCGGAAGCGGTGGCGCCGGGCATGACCTTGCTCGGCGTCATGCTGCCCTACACGCCCTTGCATCATCTGCTGCTCGCCGCGTTCGGCGGCGTGCTGGTGATGACATCGGGCAATCTCTCTGGCGAGCCGCAGGTGATCGGCAACGACGAGGCGCGCGAGAAGCTTGCCGCCTTTGCCGACGGGTTCCTGCTGCATGACCGCGACATCCTGCGCCGTCTCGACGATGGGGTGGAGCGAGCCGAGCCGCCGATGGTGCTGCGCCGCGCCCGCGGCCGGGTTCCCGGCACGCTGCCCCTGCCGCCCGGTTTCGGCGCCGGACCGCAGGTTCTGGCGCTGGGCGGCCAGATGAAGGGCGCCGTCTGCCTCGTCAAGAACGGCCAGGCGCTGCTGTCGCAGCATCTCGGTGATCTCGACGATGCCCTGACGCTGGACGAGTTCCACAAGGCCATCGCCGACTGCACGGCGCTGTTCGACCATCGGCCCGACCGGGTCGCCATCGATCTGCATCCGGACTATCGGGCAAGCCAGGCGGGCGAGGCGATGGGCCTGCCGGTGACCCGCGTCCAGCATCACCACGCCCATCTCGCCGCCTGCCTTGCCGACAATCTCTGGCCGTCGGATGCGGGGCCGGTGGCCGGGATCGTGCTCGACGGCACCGGCCTGGGGACCGACGGCACGTTGTGGGGCGGCGAGGTGCTGCTCGGCGACTATGGCGATTTCGACCGGATCTGCCGGTTGCGCCCCGCTCCGCTGGCTGGTGGCGACCGCGCCGCGCTGGAGCCCTGGCGCAACCTGCTGGCGCGCCTCGACCAGGCGGAGCTCTCCGGCGGCGCGGAGGATCTGGCGCAGCGGCTGATGGCCGGCCGGCCGGTGGAGCAACTGCGCGCCGCCATGCGTGCAGGCGTCAACGCGCCGCTGTCCTCCTCCGCCGGGCGCCTGTTCGATGCGGTTGCCGCCGCTCTCGGCCTTTGCCCCGACGCGCAGAGCTACGAGGGCGAGGCGGCGATGCGGCTGGAGGCGATGGCGGTGAGCGCGCCCGCCTATCCGTTCGCGGTGAGCGGGGGGGAGATCGACCCCGCGCCGATGATCCGCGCCCTGCTTGCGGATCTGGCGGGGGGCACCTCCCCGGCACGGATCGTCGGCGCGTTTCATGCAGGGCTCGCCCGCGCCTTCTGCGCGCCTGCCCGCGATCTCGTCGAGACGGGACGGGCGCGGGCCGTCGCGCTCACCGGCGGCTGCTTCCAGAATGCCCGGCTGCTGGAGGCCTGTCAGGCCGAACTGACCGGCCTGCCCGTGCTGGTCCACCGCCAGGTTCCGGCCAATGACGGCGGCCTTGCCCTGGGGCAGGCCCTCGTCTGCCTTGCCCGCGCCGGAGCGGAAGCGGGCTGACCGCCTGGCCCTGTCCGGCGGTCAGGGGCTTGACATGCGTCGGACGCTAAAAATCCGAAAAATCGGATCAAGCTGTTGATATCAAAAAGGTAATTTTTATTTCTGCGTCAGGTGTTTTTCTGCAGGCGCGGGGAGGGGCCGGCACGACATCATCCTCTCGGTACGGTCGAAACACGACATTTCACGCACCGAGGGAGGACACCTTGTCGCAAGTCGAAACCTTTTACGACGTGATGCGGCGCCAGGGCATTACCCGGCGAAGCTTCATGAAATACTGCAGCCTGACGGCGGCTGCGCTCGGCCTCGGGCCGTCTTTCGTCCCCAAGATCGCCCATGCGATGGAGACCAAGCCGCGCACCCCGGTGATCTGGATTCACGGCCTGGAATGCACCTGCTGTTCGGAGAGCTTCATCCGCTCGGCCCATCCGCTGGCCAAGGATGTGGTGCTGTCGATGATCAGCCTCGACTATGACGACACGCTGATGGCGGCGGCCGGCCATGCGGCTGAGGCGGCGCTGCAGGACACGATCGAAAAGTACAAGGGCAACTACATCCTCGCCGTCGAAGGCAATCCGCCGCTCAACGAGGACGGCATGTACTGCATCGTCGGCGGCAAGCCGTTCGTCGACCAGTTGCGCCATGCGGCCGAGCATGCCAAGGCGATCATCTCGTGGGGCGCCTGCGCCTCCTATGGCTGCGTGCAGGCGGCGGCGCCCAACCCGACCCGCGCGACGCCGGTGCACAAGGTCATCCTCGACAAGCCGATCATCAAGGTGCCGGGCTGCCCGCCGATCGCCGAGGTGATGACCGGCGTCATCACCTATATGCTGACCTTCGACCGGCTGCCGACGCTCGACCGTCAGGGGCGCCCGGCGATGTTCTATTCCCAGCGCATCCACGACAAGTGCTATCGCCGGCCGCATTTCGACGCCGGCCAGTTCGTCGAGACCTGGGACGACGAAGGCGCCCGCAAGGGCTTCTGCCTCTACAAGATGGGCTGCAAGGGACCGACCACCTACAACGCCTGCTCCACCATCCGCTGGAACGAGGGTGTCTCCTTCCCGATCCAGTCGGGCCATGGCTGCATCGGCTGTTCGGAGGACGGCTTCTGGGATCAGGGCAGTTTCTATGACCGGCTGACCAACATCAAGCAGTTCGGTGTCGAGGCGAATGCCGATCAGGTGGGCATGACGGCCGCCGGCGTCGTCGGCGGCGCCGTGGCGGTGCATGCGGCGGTCTCGGCGCTGAAGCGCGCGCAGAAGAAGACCCAGGACAAGGTGGAGGCTTGAAACGATGACCGCAACTCCGAACGGTTTCAACCTTGACACCTCGGGTCGGCGCATCGTCGTCGATCCGGTGACCCGGATCGAGGGTCACATGCGCTGCGAGGTCAATGTCGACGAAGGCAACGTGATCCGAAACGCCGTGTCCACCGGCACCATGTGGCGCGGCCTCGAAGTCATCCTCAAGGGACGCGACCCGCGCGATGCCTGGGCCTTCACCGAGCGCATCTGCGGCGTGTGCACCGGCACCCATGCGCTGACCAGCGTGCGCGCGGTCGAGGACGCGCTGGGGATCACCATCCCCGACAACGCCAACTCGATCCGCAACATTATGCAGCTCAACCTGCAGATCCACGATCACGTGGTGCATTTCTACCATCTGCACGCGCTGGACTGGGTGAACCCGATCAATGCCTTGCGGGCCGACCCGAAGGCGACGTCGGAGCTGCAGCAGGCGGTCAGCCCGAGCCATCCCCTGTCGTCGCCCGGCTATTTCCGCGACGTGCAGAACCGGCTGAAGAAGTTCGTCGAATCCGGCCAGCTCGGCCTGTTCAAGAACGGCTACTGGGACAATCCGGCCTATCTGCTGCCGCCGGAAGCCGACCTGATGGCGACGACCCACTATCTGGAGGCACTCGACCTGCAGAAGGAGATCGTCAAGGTCCACACCATCTTCGGCGGCAAGAACCCGCATCCGAACTGGCTGGTCGGCGGCGTTCCGTGCCCGATCAACATCGACGGCGTCGGCGCAGTCGGGGCGATCAACATGGAACGGCTGAACATGGTCAGTTCCATCATCGACCTGTGCAACACGTTCAACCGCAATGTCTACATCCCCGACGTGATCGCCATCGGCGGTTTCTACAAGAACTGGCTCTATGGCGGCGGCCTGTCGGGCCAGGCGGTGCTTGCCTATGGCGACATCCCCGAGCATCCGAACAATTTCGATGCGGGGCAGTTGCACCTGCCGCGCGGCGCCATCATCAACGGCAACCTCAACGAGGTTCACGACGTCGACCCGCGCGATCCCGAGCAGGTGCAGGAGTTCGTCGACCATAGCTGGTACACCTATGCGGAGCCCGGCAAGGGCCTGCATCCCTGGGACGGCGTCACCGAGCCGCGATACGAGCTCGGCCCGAAGGCCAAGGGCACCCGCACCAACATCGAGGAACTGGACGAGAGCGCCAAGTATAGCTGGATCAAGGCGCCGCGCTGGCGCGGCCATGCCATGGAGGTCGGCCCGCTGGCCCGCTATGTCGTCGGCTATGCCAAGGGGCACGAGGACATCAAGAACCAGGTCGACGGCCTGCTCAGGACGATGAACCTGCCGGTCTCCGCGCTGTTCTCGACCCTGGGACGCACCGCGGCGCGGGCGCTGGAGTCCGAATATTGCGGGCGCCTGCAGAAATACTTCTTCGACAAGATGATCACCAACATCAAGAACGGCGATCAGTCGACGGCCAATGTCGAGAAATGGGACCCGAAGACCTGGCCGAAGGAGGCCAAGGGCGTGGGCATGACGGAGGCGCCGCGCGGCGCCCTCGGCCACTGGATCAGGATCAAGGACGGCCGCATCGACAACTACCAGTGCGTCGTTCCCACCACCTGGAACGGCAGCCCGCGCGACACCAAGGGCAATATCGGCGCCTTCGAGGCCTCGCTCATGAACACCTACATGGAGCGCCCCGACGAGCCGGTGGAGATCCTGCGCACGCTGCACAGCTTCGACCCGTGCCTGGCCTGCTCCACCCATGTGATGTCGCCCGACGGCGACACGCTGACCACGGTCAAGGTCCGCTGAGGGAGGGAACCCCATGAATTACGCAGTCTTTCTGGGAGCCCTGCTCCTGTCGACCCCGGCCCTGGCCCATACCGGCCATGGCGAGACCTCCGGTCTCCTCGCCGGGCTCCTGCATCCGGTCCTCGGCCTCGACCATCTGCTGGCGATGGTGGCGGTCGGCATCTGGTCGGGTCTTGCCCTGCCCCGGCATCCCTGGGGCGGGGCGGCCGCCTTCCTCGGCGCCATGCTGGCGGGGGCGGGCCTCGCCTTCGCCGGGATCGCCATGCCGGCCGTCGAGGCGCTGATCCTCGCCTCGGTGGTGATCTTCGGCCTCCTGGTGCTGGTGGCGAAACCGGACATGCCGGCCGCGCTCACGGTCGCGGCGCTCGTCGCGATCGGCTTCTTCGCGCTCGGTCACGGCCATGCCCATGCCAGCGAGGCGGAGGGCGGAGCCATCGCTTATGTCGCGGGCTTCGTCATCGCCACTTCGCTTCTGCATGTGGCGGGCATCGGTATCGCGCGCGGCATCGCCGGCAAGCTGGTGCTGCAGCGCGCCCTGGGCGGCGCCATCGCTGTCGCCGGCCTGCTGCTGGCCGCATCATGAGGAGGCAGACATGAGCAAGGACAGCCATGCTCTCGAGCTGGAGGCGGAACTCGCCACGGCCCAGCGGCAGCCATCGGTCTATGTCTACGAGGCGCCGGTGCGGATCTGGCACTGGGTGAATGCGGCGGCGATCCTGGTCCTGTGCGTGACCGGATACTTCATCGGCAGCCCGCCGCCCTCGGTCGGCCAGCACGAGGCTTATGACCAGTTCCTCTTCGGCTATATCCGCTTCGCGCATTTCGCCGCGGGGATGATCCTGACCGTCGGCTTTCTCGGTCGCATCTACTGGGCGATCTTCGGCAATCACCATGCCCGGCAGCTCTTCTACCTGCCGGTGCTGAACGGGCACTGGTGGCGCGAGATCTGGTTCGAGATCCGCTGGTACCTGTTCCTGGAGAGCGAGCCGAAGAAATATGTCGGCCACAACCCGCTGGCCCAGCTCGCCATGTTCTTCTTCATCACGATCGGCATCAGCTTCATGATCGTGACCGGCATGGCGCTCTACGCGGAAGGGGCGGGCCAGGGGTCGCTGTACGACGATCTGTTCGGCTGGGTCATCGGCCTTGTCGGCAACACCCAGCGGCTCCACACGCTGCATCATCTCGGCATGTGGTGGATCGTGATCTTCATGATCGTGCATATCTATGTCGCGATCCGCGAGGACATCATGAGCCGGCAATCGATCGTCTCGACGATGATCTCCGGCCACAGGACCTTCAAGGACGATCGCACGGACTGAACATCCCGTCCGGGTGGCGGCGGAATGCCGTCACCCGACTCACGCCGATGGGATGGAAGGTTTCTTTCCATCGATTGTCTATTTTGGAAGAATGATTTGCGGCTTATTGTTGTCGCGAGGGGCGAAAAACCCGCCTATCTCCTTGTAGCAATTGATAAATAATATTTATTGCCGGTTCGCTGAAAAACCTGCCGCCGAACCGGCGGTTGGCCTAGTCTTCCCTCAAAGGGCGGAAAGCCCGCATGCGAGCACCGTTCCGGGGAGGGGGACATGCCAGCGACCGAACCATCTTCCATTCTTGTTCTGGGCATTGGCAACGTCCTGTGGGCCGACGAAGGCTTCGGCGTGCGCTGCGTCGAGGCGCTGGCCTCCAGCGTCGCCCTGCCGGAGCGCGTCCGCCTGCTCGATGGCGGCACCCAGGGGCTCTATCTCCTGCCGTTTCTGGAGGAGGCGGAGGCCCTTCTCGTCTTCGATGCCATCGATTACGGCCTGGAGCCCGGCACGCTGAAGCTGGTGCGCGGCGACGAGGTGCCCGCCTTCATGGGCGCCAGGAAGATGAGCCTTCACCAGACCGGTTTCCAGGATGTGATCGCCACCGCGCAACTGCTCGGGCGCTGTCCGCACAAGCTCACGCTGATCGGCTGCCAGCCGGTGGAGCTGGAGGATTACGGCGGCGGTCTGCGGCCGCAGGTCGCCGCGGCCATTCCCGGCGCGCTGGACCTTGCCCGCGCCGAACTGGCCGCCTGGGGTGTGGAGGTCGCCGCCGGCCGCAGTGCCGCCGACCTTGCCGATCCCTCGATCCGCCGCACCGCCTATGAGCAGGGGCGTCCCTCGGCGGAGGAGGCCTGCCGCACCGGCGACGCCCGCTTCTTCCCCGGGAGCCTGTGATGTGCATCGGCGAGCCGGCGCGGCTCGTCTCTCGTGACGGGATCGCCGGCACGGCGATGATCGACGGCCGGGAGACCCTGATCGACCTCTCGCTGACGCCCGACGCGAAGGCGGGCGACTGGCTTCTCTGCTTTCTTGGCACGGCCCGCGAGATCATCGCAGCGCAGGAGGCGACGGCGATCGCCGCCGCGCTTGAGGGCCTGCGGCGGGTCATGGCCGGCCAGGATCCGGGCGCGGCCTTTGCCGACCTGGACGCGCGGGAACCCGAACTGCCGCCCCATCTTCAGGCCGCTCTCGCGGCCGGTCACAGCCAGGGATGATCCTCATGCACGATCCGTCCGGCGCCGCCCTTGCCTCCGGCGCCTCTCTCTCGCACCCGCTTCTGCGCCGCCTCGTCGACGATCTCGGCTGGCCGCTGCTGGCAAGCCTGGACGAGGTCTCGGCCTTCACGGCCCGGCCCGGAACCCACTGCCTTCTCGTTCCCGGCAATCCGGCCCGCAACCTGGAGACTGCCGATGCGGCGGTGGTCCTGCCGGAACTGCGCATGGCGTTTCAGGGCGTGTTCGACTGCGCGCTCGTCGACGACGCAGTGGAGGCGCAGGTGCGCGAGACCTTCAACGCCCTGAAGACGCCGGGCTTCCTGTTCTTTGCGGAAGGGACCTATCTCGGATCGATCCAGAAGATCCGCGATTGGGACGACTACATGGTGCACCTGCCGCGCCTGCTTGGCCTCAGAACCCCGGAGCGGATGCAATGAGCAACGGATTCCTGTTCCCCCCGATCGGATTCGGACCCGGTTCCCAGCCCGACGACGACGAGGAACTGTCCTATATGGCGCTGCCGTCGGGCATGCGCACCTATGTACCGCATCTGCCCGAGGTGGGAGATCCCTCGCAGGTCACGCCGGCACTGAAGACGCTGGCCGACATCGCCGGAGCCTGCGAGATCGCCGCCGCCGCCGGCGGCGAGCGCGCCGAGTTCGACCTGTCGGGCATGGACCCGGCGAGCCGGGCGCTGATGGCCGAGACGCTCGGCCAGGGCGAAGTGTCGATGAAGCTGAGGGGCGTGCCGGCCCTGATGGTCCAGGAAAGCGTCTTCGCCGGGGTCTGGATGCTGGCGGGGGCCGGCATCGACCGCATCGAGGTCGGACCGGTCCCGGCCGAGGCGATCCGGCGCGCCCATGGCGGCGGCGCCCCGGCGCCGATGCTCTCCGCGCCGCGCCCGGCCGGCGTCGTCAATGCGCCCGCCCTGCTGGCGGAACTGGCGGACCAGTCGGCGAGCTGGCAGCCGGGCCGGCTGCCGCATGTGGTCAATCTCTCGCTTCTGCCGCATACGGAGGAGGATCTCCTGTGGCTGGATGCGGCGCTCGGCAAAGGGGCGGTCACCATCCTGTCGCGCGGCTATGGCAACTGCCGGATCAGCGCCTGCGCCCTGCCGCAGGTCTGGCGGGTGCAGTTCTTCAATTCGATGGACGCGCTGATCCTCGACACGTTCGAGGTGACGACCATTCCTGAAGTGGCGCTCGCCGCCCCGGAGGACCTTGCCGACAGCGGCGGGCGCATCCGTGAGGTTCTGGAGGCGATCCGATGACCCGGTTCGAGGGATCCTATCTCGGCGCCAACGACCGGATCAGTCCGCTGGCGATCATGGAATGCAAGATCTGCTGGACGCCCTACGATCCGGCGGAAGGGGACGACACGCGGCAGGTGCTGCCGGGCACCCCGTTCCAGGCGCTGCCGGAGGACTGGAAGTGTCCCGGCTGCGATGCCCCCAAGCACCAGTTCATGGTGCGGGAGGACCCCGGCTCGCCGGCCCTGCTGGCCGAGCAGGACATCGCCGGACGCACGGCGATGCTGGTCGCCGACTTCAAGGACGTCTGGCTGTCGAAGATGCGCGACGTGCCGCTGATCAATCAGGCGCTGCATGTCGAGGCGATCGGCTTTCGCCTGCATGAGGGACGGCCGCTCGGCGTGCTGATCACGCCCTGGTTCATGAACCTGGTGCTGCTGCCGGGACCGGGCGAGGACTGGAGCGAGCTGGTCCAGGGCACGAAGGAGGTGATCGCTTTCCCCTCCGGCGACTACGAATTCCTGCATAACCGGCGCGATCTCACCGGCGGCTACAAGGCCTGTTCGCTGTTCTCGCCGATGGGCGACTTCAACAGCCAGATGCAGGCGCAGGACGTCGCGCGGGCGGTGATGATGGCGCTGTTCGATCCGGCCAACCGGGACGAGACCAACCGCGCGGCCGACATCCGGGCGGCGCGCGAGGCCGAACTGGCGCCGCCGCCCGAGACGTCCGAGGCGGGGAGCGAGGAGGATCCCGCTGGGACGCAGGGCGTGAGGGAGACGGCGCCGAGCCGGCGTCGGCTGATCACTGCCGGCCTTGCCGGCGAGCCCGCACCTGTTGCCGCGACGCCCGAAACGGGGGAGCGCGACGGGTGATGAGCGGGCAGGGGCTGACCATCGTGCTGGCACGGCGGGGGGACGGGTTTGACGCCCGTCTTGCCCGCGCGCCCGCCATGCCGGTGGAGGCCCTGCTGCTCGGCCGCCCGGTGGCCGAGGCGCGCCAGCTCCTTGGCTGCCTGTTCGGCCTGTGCCGCTGCGCCCATCTGGGCGCGCTGGACCTTGCTCTCGGGCTCGGCGCGCCCGATCCGGCCGATCTTGCGGCCGAGATCCGGACCGATCACCTCGCCCAGCTCTTCGTTCATCTGCCGCCGCTGCTGGGGCTTGCGCCGCAGGCCCCGCCCCGCGGCGATCTCGAAGCCGCCCTGCTCGGCGGGGCGGGAGAGCGCTTTGCCGCGGGCGACCTGCCGGGCTGGCTGGCGTCGGGTGAGGGCGTGTCGCCGCTGATGCGGCGCATCGCCGACGCCTTTCCGCCGGGGGAGGCCGATCCGGGCCTGCCGCCGCTCGGCCGCGGCGCGCCGCCGTGCCCCGGCGCGGCGCTGAATGTGCCGGCGGCGCGGGTGGCAACGCATCCGATGCTGGCCGAAGCCGCCCGGTGCCACGGTCACGGGCCTCTGTGGCAGGCGCTCGGCCTGGTGGCCGACCTGCTGGCGCTGGCGGTGCCCGGACACCTCGCCGCCGGACTGGCCGCCCCGTCCTGCGCGCTGGTGCCGGCCGCGCGTGGCACCTATGCCTTGACGGCGACCGCGAGCGGCGGTCTGCTGACCGGGCTCGACCGGCTGACGCCGACGGACGATCTTACCGCGCCCGGCGGGGCGATCGAGCGCGCGCTGGCGCGGCTCGCCCCGTCGCGCCGGTCCCTCGCGCCGCTGGTGGTTGCGCTGCTCAACCCGTGCGAGCGGTTCCAGGTGGAGGAGGCGGCCCATGCATGAGATGTCGCTTTGCGAAGGCATCCGCCAGGTGATCGAAGGGCAGGCCGAGGCGCATGGCTTTTCGCGCGTTGCCGTGGTGCGGCTGGAGATCGGGCGCTTCGCCGGCGTCGAGCGGGCCGCGCTCGACTTTGCTTTCGATGTGGTGATGCGGGGCGGGGTCGCGGACGGTGCCCGGCTGGAGATCATCGACCTGCCCGGCCGGGCCACCTGCTTCGATTGCGCCGCCGAGGTCGATCTCGACGACCGGCTGGCGCCCTGTCCGCGCTGTGGCGGCGGGCGGCTGTTGCCTGTCGGCGGGGACGAAATGCGGATCAAGGATCTGGAGGTGAACTGATGTGCACGGTATGCGGCTGCGGCGACAGCGTGACGAAGGACGGCGTGCCGATCGACGATCATCACCGCCATGACCATTCCCACGACCATTCTCACGATCAGGATCATGGGCATGGTCATGGTCACCACCATCACGATCACCATCCTCATGACCACCACGACCATGATCATCACCACCATGGCGCTCACGATCATGACCACCATCACTACGGCACCGGGCCGGCGGGCGTTTCCGTGCCCGGCCTGTCGCAGGAGCGGCTGATCGCGGTGGAAACCGCGATCCTGTCGAAGAACGACAGCCACGCCGCCGGCAACCGGCGGGTGCTGAAGGCGCTCGGCGTCTACGCGGTCAACCTCGTGTCGTCGCCCGGCTCCGGCAAGACGACGCTGCTGTGCCGCACCATCCGCGACCTCGGAACGACGCCGCTCGCCGTGATCGAGGGCGATCAGCAGACCTCGAACGACGCCGACCGCATCCGCGAGACCGGCGCGCGGGCGATCCAGATCAACACCGGCAAGGGCTGTCATCTCGATGCCCATATGGTCGGTCACGCGATGGACGACCTGCCGCTCGCGCCCGACAGCCTGCTGTTCATCGAGAATGTCGGCAACCTGGTCTGCCCGGCGGCCTTCGATCTCGGCGAGGATGCCAAGGTGGCGATCCTCTCGGTGACCGAGGGCGAGGACAAGCCGCTGAAATATCCCGACATGTTCACCGCCGCGCGTCTTGCGCTGGTCAACAAGACGGATCTCGCGCCGCATTGCGACGTCTCGCTGGAGGCCTATGAGGCGAACCTGAAACGGGTGAACCCGCTGATCGAGGTGCTGTTCGTCTCCGCCCGCACCGGCGAGGGGATGGACGCCTGGCTCGCCTGGCTCGCCGCCCGCCGCGCCGAAAAGCGCCTGGCCAGGGCCTCGTGAAGGACCGCGCGAGATGAACGCTCCCGCATCCCGTCCAACCCTGCTTCTCGTCGACGATGAGCCGCATTCGCTGACCGCGATGCGCATGGCGCTCGAGGACGAGTTCGACATCCTGACGGCGCCGGGCGCCGAGGAGGCGCTGCAGACGCTGGAAAAGGAGTGGGTGCACGCGATCTTCTGCGACCAGCGCATGCCCGGCCGCTCCGGCGTCGAGTTTCTGGCGGATGTGCGGGAGCGCTGGCCGGAGACGGTGCGCGTCATCATCACCGGCTATACCGATCCCGGCGCGATGATGGCGGCGATCAACGACGCCGGCATCCACCAGTTCCTGACCAAGCCCTGGCATCCCGACCACCTGATGGTCGCCGCGCGCAACGCGGTGCGCCTGTTCCAGCTTGCCCGCGAGAACGAGCGGCTGGTGCTGGAAATGCGCTACCTCACCAACACCGCGAAGGAGCGGCTGGAGCGGCGGCGCAAGGCGCTGCGCGAGGGGGCGGGCTTCGAGACCATAAGCTGCGCCCCGGCCTCCCCGATGAACCAGGTGATCGATCACGCGCGGCGCTATGCCAGCTTCGACCTGCCGGTGCTGCTGACCGGCGAAGCCGGCACCGGCAAGAGCCGGATCGCCCGGGCGATGCATCTGGGCTCGCTGCGCTCGGACAAGCCGTTCTACACGTTCGACCTGACCGGCGTGCCGTCGGACCTGGCGGCGCTGCACCTGTTCGGGGCCAAGCGCGGCGCGCTGCCGGGCGGGACCTATCGCGTGGGGCTGATGCAGCGGGCCGATCGCGGCACGCTCTATCTGAGCGGGCTCGAGACGGCCTCGCCCGAGATCCAACTGGCGCTGATGCGTGTCGTCGGCGAAGGCACGTTCACGCCGCTCGGCGGGCAGGAACTCATCGACACCAATGTCCGCCTGATTTCGGGGGCGACCAACGAACTGGCGGCACGGGTGGCGGAAGGCCAGTTTCTGCCGGGCCTTTATCATGCGCTTGCCGTCGGACGCATCGTCGTGCCGCCGCTGCGCCAGCGCCGCTGCGACATCGCCATCCTGGCGCAGCAGATCGCCGCCGATCTCTCCATCGCCCATGGCAAGCCGGTGCGCGGCTTCACCGATGCGGCGCTGGAGTTCCTGGAGACCTATGACTGGCCCGGCAATCTGCGCGAACTGACCGGCGAGGTCACCCGCATGCTGGTATTTGCCCAGGACGACGTGCTGGGGGCGGAGCTGATTTCCCGCCACATCCTGCAGGCGATGCCCGGCGCGCTCCAGGCCGAGCGCGACGCAGCGCTCGACATGGTCCTGACCGGCGACACGACGCTGAAGGAACGGGTGGAGGAGGTGGAGACGCGCATCCTGCGCGAGACCCTCACCCGCCATCGCTGGAACAAGAGCCGGGCGGCGGCGGAACTCGGCCTCAGCCGGGTCGGCCTCAGGGCCAAGCTCGACCGCTACGGCATCGTCGACCCGAGCGGGCGCGGCGAAGAAGAGGAGGACTAGACCATGTGTCTCGGCATTCCCGGACAGATCGTCGCGATCACCGATCCCGCCAGGCTGATGGCGCTTGCCGAAGTGTCCGGTGTCCGGCGCGAGGTCAATGTCGCCTGCGTCATGGGCACCTCGCTCGACAGCCTGGTGGGCAAGTGGGTGCTCATCCATGTCGGATTCGCCATGGCCTTGATCGACGAGGACGAGGCAGCCCGGACGCTTGCGGCCCTGCGGGACCTCGGCGAGGTGCAGGAAGCCCTCGATGCGATGGCGGAGGGCCAGCGCGCCCTGGAGGAACGGACATGAAGTTTGCCTCGGAGTTTCGCGATCCCCTGGCGGCGCGGGCCGTGCTCGCCGAGATCGCCCGGCTTGTCGAGCGGATCGGCGCCACGCGGGAGAACCCCCTGCACATCATGGAGATCTGCGGCGGCCACACCCATGCGATCTTCCGCTACGGGCTCGACAAGCTGGTGCATGAGGGGGTCGAGTTCATCCATGGTCCCGGCTGTCCGGTCTGCGTGCTGCCGATGACCCGTGTCGATGAATGTATCGAGATCGCCGAGCGGCCGAACGTGATCTTCACCACCTTCGGCGATGCGATGCGGGTGCCGGGCTCCCGTGGCAGCCTGTTGCAGGCCAAGGCGCGCGGCGCCGATATCCGCATGGTCTATTCGCCGCTCGACGCCCTTGAGCTTGCCCGCCGCAATCCGGACCGGGAGGTCGTCTTCTTCGGCCTCGGCTTCGAGACGACCACCCCCTCGACGGCGCTGGCGCTGCAGCAGGCGGCGCGGGAGCGGCTGGAGAACTTCTCGGTCTTCTGCAATCACATCACCGTGCCGGAGCCCATTCGCGCCCTGCTGCAGGATCCGGACATGCGGCTCGACGGCTTCGTCGGTCCCGGCCATGTCAGCATGGTGATCGGCCTGGAGCCCTATGCGTTCATCGCGCAGGAGTTCGGCAAGCCGATCGTCGTCGCCGGCTTCGAGCCGCTCGACCTACTGCAGTCGGTGCTGATGGTGCTGAGGCAGATCGCCGAGGGGCGGGCCGAGGTGGAGAACCAGTATGCCCGCGTCGTCCCGCGCGAGGGCAATCCCGCCAGCCTCGCCGCCATCGCCGATGTCTACGAGCGGCGACCGAGTTTCGAGTGGCGCGGCCTCGGCGAGATCGAGTCCTCGGGCCTGCGCATCCGCCCGGCCTATGCGGCCTATGATGCGGAGGCGAAGTTCGGCGTCGGATACGGCGCAGCGAGCCGCCGCATCGCCGAGCCGGAAGGCTGCGCCTGCGGTGCGGTCATGACCGGCCGGATCAAGCCGACGGCCTGCCCCAATTACGGCACCCAGTGCACGCCGGAGACGCCGCTCGGCGCCCTGATGGTCAGCTCGGAAGGCGCCTGTGCCGCCTATTGGCAGTATGGCGGGGCGCGGGCGCTGGCCTCCTGAGGCGGGCGGCGTACAGATGAGACAGTGACCGGAAGGCGGGAGCAGGAATGGCGCTTCGCGATACGCATGTGACGCTGGCCCATGGCGGCGGTGGCCGGGCCATGCGCGACCTCATCGAGGACGTGTTCACCGGCGTGTTCGACCCGCCGGGGATGGAGGACCAGGCCCGCCTGACCCATGCGGCCCTGGCCGAGCCGGGCGCCCGCCTCGCCTTCACGACGGACAGTTTCGTCGTCACGCCGCTGGAATTTCCCGGCGGCAATATCGGTCATCTGGCGGTCTGCGGCACGGTCAACGATCTTGCGGTCGGCGGCGCGCGGCCGCTCTGGCTTTCGGCGGCCTTCGTCATCGAGGAGGGAACGGACGTGGCCTTGCTGCGCCGCATCGTCGCCGCGATGGCCGAGGAGGCGGACAAGGCCGGCGTGCGCATCGTCACCGGCGACACCAAGGTCGTGGGGCGCGGCGCGGCCGACGGGGTCTTCGTCACCACGGCCGGGGTCGGGGTCATCCCGCCGGGGCGGGAGCTTGCCGCAAGTCTCCTGCAGCCCGGCGATGTCGCCATCGTCAACGGCGTCCTCGGCGACCATGGCGCGGCGATCTTGGCGGCGCGCGGCGACCTTGCCCTGTCGACCGACATCCTCTCCGACTGTGCCGGCCTCGGCCATCTCATGGAGGCGGTGATCGCCGCCGCGCCGGCAACGCGCGCGGCGCGCGACTGCACCCGTGGCGGCCTCGCCTCCGCGCTCAACGAGATGGCGGCGGCGGCCGGCGTCGGTATCGTCATCGAGGAGACGGCCCTGCCGCTGCGCGAGGAAGTGCGCGGCATGTGCGAGATCCTCGGGCTCGACCCGCTCTATCTCGCCAATGAGGGAACGCTTGTCCTGTTCGTTCCGCAGGAGGAGGCCGCCGCCGCCCTTGCGGCCATGCGCGCACGGCCGGAAGGTCGCGGCGCGGTCGCCATCGGCCGGGCGAGCGCCGCGCATCCGGGGCAGGTGCGCATGACCACGCCCTTTGGCGGGATGCGCATCGTCGACATGCTGGTCGGCGAGCAACTGCCGCGCATCTGCTAGAGCGCTTTCCGATCAGGTGAAATCACCTGATCGACAAGAATATGCTCTAGCAACCGGATTGCTGAAAGCCCTGGCGCCGGGCAGAGCAGATCGCGCGCGGGCGCCGGCTCAGGCCTGAATGCTGTCGACGATCAGCCAGAGGCCCGACAGTCCATAGACGGCGGTCAGCAGATAGCGGAACCCGGCCGAGTTGGCGACCTCCTCCCGCCGCAGGATGCGCGAGGAGAACAGCAGCACATAGGCCGAGAAGATACAGATCCCCAGAACCAGGCAGCCGAGGACGATCACCAGCGGCGCATGCCAGGGCGATCCCTGCCGCACGCCGACGGCGATGATCAGGATCCAGCCGACAATGGCCTTGGGGTTGAGGATCTGGATCAGAAAGCCGCGGCGGAAGTGTCCGGCAAGGCTCGTGCGCCCCATGTCCCGTCCGCGCGACGGCGTCCAGTTGCGAAGCGTCTTCCAGGCCAGCCAGACCAGATAGACCCCGCCGACGATCCCGACCGCCATCATCGCGGCCGGGAGGGTGACCAGCACCGAGGACAGGCCGATGGCGGCGAGCAGCGCCCAGGTCTGGCCCGCGGCCATGACGCCGGCCATCACCGCGAAGCCGGACGGGCGGCCTTGGCTGATCGCGGCCGAGGCGATGGTCATGTTGCCGAGGCCGGGGCTCGCGGCCCCGACGATATAGATCGCAAACGCCGAGATCATGTTGGCTTCATTGGGTGTCATGATCGATGGGGTCTCTGGATCCGGCCGGAAGACAGCGAAGGCGCGAGCGCCCAATTACAGTGTCGCGGTCGGATTTTGCAAGCGTGGATTGTGCAGGACGCCATCAGGCCCCGACAAAATTACGCAGTTGCCGCTCTGGATATATCCTGAAAACGCCCTTCATATTCAAAGTGACTCACAAGATACTTTTAAAGTATTTCGTTAAGAATATTGATAATGCTAATTTATAACAAGTGATATATCGGTGTTTCCGCCAAATTATTTGATATTGGCGACGACTATACTTGGATTTTACCGATCATCCGACGGTCCGTTCCGGCGAAGCGCGGCCTGCGATTGGAGGAAGAGCCATGTTGAACAAAGGCGAACAGATCGCTCAGGAGATGTTCCTGGAGGCGCAACTGCCCGGGCAGCCGCGCCAGAAGGTCATCGACAGTCCGCATCTGCACAAGATGCAAAGGATGCACTTCTTCCTGTTTGACGTGTTGCCGATCTTCGGAACCGTCTGCGCGATCGTGCTGCTGTTCTTCCATCCGATCTCGGTGCTGGATCTGACGCTGTTCGCCGTTTTCTGGGCGCTGAGCGGACTCGGCATCTCGATCGGCTATCACCGTCTCTTCACCCATCGCAGCTTCAAGGCCTCGGCGCCGGTTCGCGCGGCTCTCGGCATCTTCGGGTCGATGGCCGGGCAGGGCGGGGTGATCTCCTGGACGGCGATGCACCGCAGGCACCATGAACTGGGCGACCAGGAAGGCGACCTGCACTCGCCGAACCTGCATGGCAGCGGTCTGAAGGGGAAGCTGAAGGGCTTCATCCATGCGCATTTCACCTGGATGGTGGCGCATCCCTATCCCAATGTCGTCCACTACGCGCCGGACCTGCTCAAGGACCGCGTGATCATCTGGGTGAACCGGCACTACTACACCTGGATCGTGCTCGGCCTGCTGATCCCGACCGCCATCGGCGGGCTCGTCACCCAGAGCTGGATGGGCGCGCTGACGGGCTTCCTGTGGGGCGGCATGGTGCGCATGTTCGTGGTCGAGCAGGGCATCTTCGCGCTCAACTCGCTCTGCCACCTGATCGGCCGGCGCCGCTTCGCCACCGACGACCAGAGCACCAATATCGGCTGGCTCGCCCCCTTTATCTTCGGCGAGTCCTGGCATCACAACCACCACGCCTTTCCCGCCTCGGCGTCCTTCGGGCTCGCCTGGTACCGCATCGATCCCGGCTACTGGGTCATCTGCTTGCTCGCTCTCCTCGGTCAGGCCTGGGACATCAAGGTCCCGTCGAAGGAGCAGATCAAGCGCCGGGAAATCCGCAGCGCCTGACCCCGCGCACCGAAGAAAGAGGAGGAGTTTCCATGGATCACGTGCAGATTGCGGAAAAGGTCGATGAGGCCGCCGTCTTTGCCTGGCTCAAGACCTACATCTCCAACGTGCTCGGCATGGACCAGGCATCGATCAAGGGCAGCGACGGGCTCGACTCCCTCGGCCTCGACTCCGCCCTGACCACGGCGCTGGCGATGGACCTGGAGACCTGGCTCGGCGTCGAGATCCCGCTCGCGATCCTGTTCGAGGCGGAAACGCTCGACAACATCGCCACCGGCGTCGCCCGCGAGGCCGAACGCCAGCACGTCACTGCAGGATGAGGGCCAGGCGATGAAGACCGAACAGCCCGACTACGGCGGCTCGATGTCCGCTGTCCAGTACCACTACGATGTCAGCCGCGACTTCTACCGCCTGTGGCTTGATGAATCGCTCACCTATTCCAGCGCCCTGTGGGAGGGCGAGGACGACACGCTCGCCGCCGCCCAGCAGCGCAAGATCGACCATCACCTGCGCGAGGCACGGGTGGAGAGGGCGGGATCCCTGCTCGATGTCGGCTGCGGCTGGGGCGCGCTGGTGCGCAAGGCCAGCAGCTATTCCGGCCTCAAGCGGATCGTCGGCCTGACGCTCAGCGAGGACCAGGCGGACAACGTGCGCGGCTTCGGCATCCCGCAGATCGAGGTGCGGCTGGAGAGCTGGACCCAGCACAAGCCGGACCGGCCCTATGACAGCATCATCTCCGTCGGCGCCTTCGAGCATTTCGCCAAGCCCGAGGACAGCCGCGAGGTGAAGATCGCGACCTATCGCGACTTCTTCGCCACCTGCGCCGCGTGGCTGGCGCCGGGCGGGCGCATGTCGCTGCAGACCTTCGTCTACGGCACCATGCGCAACGAGGAAGCCAGCCAGTTCATCAACGAGGAGATCTTCCCGGCCGCCGACCTGCCGCGGCTGGACGAGATCGCCGCGGCGGCGGATGGGGTGATGGAGGTGACCTATCTGGTCAACCATCGTCTGCACTATGCCCGCACCTACGATGCCTGGGCGCGCAACCTGCGCCGGCGGCGCGACGAGGCGGTGAAGCTGGTCGGCGAGACCGTCACCGAGCGCTACGAGCGCTATCTCAAGCAGACCTCCATCGGTTTCTACACCGGCAAGATCGGCCTGCTGCGCATCTCGCTGCGCCCGACCGACCGGCCCGTGTCCGAACTGTCGAGGATGTGAGGGGAGCCGGGCCGGCGTCCTTCGCCGGCCCGCATCGGCATCACCACCGGCGGCGCCAGCCGTGCCGCCGGACGCCCCCGCCTTGTCTCCGTCTTGCCCGTGTCCAGGATCAGGGAACAGCGTCATGACCGTCACCGCCCCAGCAGCAGATCCCCGTGCAGGCAGCGCCGCTGCCCGCGCGCCGGCCGGCCAGGACATCGTCTTCAACCCGCTCGATCCGGCGTTCCGCGCCGACCCCTATCCTGTCTATGCGCGGCTGCGCCGCGAGGCGCCGGTGCTGCGCACCAAGGGCACCTTGGTCCTGTCGCGCTACGAGGATGTGCTCGCCGTCATGCGCAGCCGCAAGTTCAGTGTCCGCCTGATCCCCGACACGGTGGTCAAGCAGGCCGCCCGGCTGCGGTTCGACGACTACGGGCAGATGCTGCGCTTCCTGCAGACCTCCATCGTCTTCACCGACAATCCGGAGCACATGCGGCTGCGCCGGCTGGTCAACCAGGCCTATTCCAACGAGGCGATCGCCGCTCTCCTGCCGGTCCTGACAGAGCGGATCGAGCGGCTGCTCGCCGCCCATGCCGCGCGCGGCGGCTGCGATATCATGGCCGATATCGCCGCGCCGCTGCCGATCGACGTGCTGTGCGACTGGATGGCGGTCGAGGAGGCGGCCCGCCCCGGCATTGCCGAGAAGGTCCATGCCGTGCGCTACCTGCTCGACCCCGGCATGATGAACCGCGCCGCCTTCCAGAAAGCGGCCAGCAGCATGCGCGAGCTGACCGGCTATTTCGCCGAGCACGCGGCCCGCATCCGCAAGTCGGGCAAGGACACGATCATCGCCCGCCTGTGCGAGGCGCAGGTCGACGGCGCCGGCCTCACCGAGGAGGAGATCGCCTTCGCCTGCGTGATGTCCTTCGTCGCCGGTACCGAGACCACCCAGTGCCTCATCGGCAACCTCGTCGATGCCATTCTCGACCATCGCGAGCAGTTCGAAGCCCTGGGCGAGGACGAGGCCGCGATCCGGGCGGCGATCGAGGAGGTGACGCGCTACGAGACGCCGCTGCAGTTCACCAAGCGCCTTGCGGTGGAGGACTGCACCGTCGGCGGCATCGACATTGCCGCCGGCGAGCAGATCCTGCTCTGCCTCGGCTCGGCCAATCGCGACGGCGAGGTGTTCGAGGATGCGGACGCGTTGCGTCTCGACCGCAAGGGCACGGCCCATATCGGCTTCGGCTTCGGCATGCATTCCTGCCTCGGCGGTCTGCTCGCCCGCGTCCAGGGCGCCGCCTTCCTCAAGCTGCTGATGGCCGGCTATGGCGACCTTGAGCGGGTCGATCCCGAGCGCCGCTGGCAGGCCAACAGCCTGATCCTGCGTGGCCCTGAGCGCCTCGACATCCGCTTCTCCAGCCAACGGGGGACGGCGTGAGCGCGCAGGCGGAGATCTTTGCCAGCGACCGAGCACGTGCCGCTGTCGACCTTTACGTCTTCCACCATGCCGGTGGCAGCCGCCACTCCTTCGCCGCCTGGCAGTCGAAGTTTCCCGCCGAGGTCGCCCTGCACCGGGTGCAACTCCCAGGCCGCACGGCGGAGACCTGCGACGTCCTGCCGAAATGGGCCGGCGCGCTCGTTCCCGGTCTTGTCCGCAATTTCCTGCGATCGCGCGCCGGATCGCGGCGGCCTTTCGTCTTCTACGGTCACAGCTTGGGTGCGCTGATCGCCTTCGAGCTGACCCGCTTCCTGCGGCTGATCGGCGAGGACATGCCGGCCGGCCTCGTCGTCGCCAGCCGCCGCGCGCCCCATTGCGAGCTGAGCCATGGCGAGCTCTTCAGCCTGCCCGACGACGAGTTGGTGGCCGCGCTGCATCGCCTCGGCGGCGTGCCGGCGCATATGCGCGGCAAGGAGGACTGGCTGCGCCAGGTGCTGCCGGTGATCCGCGCCGACCTGCGGCTCTCCGACATCTACCGCTATGCCGGCCAGCCACCGCTCGATTGTCCGATGCTGGCGGTGAAGGGCGTCGACGACCCGATCATGTCGCTGCGCGAACTCCTCGAATGGTCGGCCCACACCACCGGCAATTTCACCTGCGGCGAGTTGCCCGGGGCGCATTTCTTCGATGCCGACGGGACGCGCCGCCTCGAGGCACTCCTTGTCAGGACCCTGGCCCGCTGGGCCGAGTTCGACCCCACCGGCATGCCCGCCCGTCCCATCACCGTTCCGGAGGTAAGACCATGCTCGACAAGAGCCGTATGTGGACGGCCCCCTGAGGGCAAGCGATTAGTCGAGGAGTGCCCGGATCGACAGCGGTTCGTATGTCCGGCCTGTTTCGGCGGCATGGTGAACCGCCATGGCCCAAGATGGGTTGCGCGTGGGGCGGTGCCTAACGGGATCACGGCCTCGACGGCCGGTCAGCTCTCACG